>NZ_JBGQQY010000013.1:0-51889 GCF_045528545.1 Ruoffia sp. FAM 26254 | reverse complement strand
TTCGATATTAATTGATTTCCACGAAAATTGGGAAAATAACGCTCGGACATTCTTACAAGTGTAATGTGCATGATGACCAGATGATATAACTACATTGAGACTTTTACACAAGATTATGGACTTGACAGTGACAGTGGAAATTGGAAGGTTAACGGGACATGTCATATGGTGACAAGGGAAATTGGGTGTTTAACGGGACTTGTCATGATGCGACAAGGGGAATTGGAAGTCTAACAGGACTTGTCATGAGGTGACCAGGGGAATCGGAGCTCTATCAGGACATGTCATATGATGACAAGGGAAATTGGAGGGTTAACGGGACATGTCATATGGTGACAAGAGAAATTGGAAGTTTAACAGGACATGTCATGAGGTGACAAGGCAAATTGGAAGTTTAACAGGACTTGTCATGTGGTGACAGTGGAAATTAGACGTTTAACAGGACATGTCATGAGGTGACAGTGGAAATTAACACACTAAACCAAAATTACCAATCAATAAAGCAGCGACTACAGTGATAAATTTTAAATCAAAGCAACTATTTTATATAAAACGTCAATACTCAAATCATTTTGTAACACAAGTGTAAGTATTATGTTATAATAATCGAGAATAACCATACAGTCGATAGACTGGAACGTAATATATAATATAGAAAGTGGGTTAAGTGATGAAACAACCGAAAGAAGGTGAATTCATCACTATTAAAAGTTATAAACACGATGGTTCGTTGCACAGGACATGGCGCGATAATATGGTCTTAAAAACGAGTGAGCAATCAATTATTGGTTGTAATGATCATACATTGGTAGTCGAATCAGATGGCCGTAGATGGGTTACACGTGAAGTTGCACTTGTCTACTATCATAAACATTTTTGGTTCAATATCATCGCAATGTTACGTAAACGAGGGGTTACATATTATTGTAACTTAGCCTCACCATATGTGATGGATAACGAAGCCTTGAAATATATTGATTATGATTTAGATATCAAAGTTTTTCCAGATGGGGAGAAACGTTTATTGGATTTAGATGAATATGAAATACATGGGCGTCGGTATCATTATTCAGATGAGATAGATCGCATTATCAAATACCAAATACAAGAGTTAGTGAGATGGATTGACGAAGGTCGCGGACCATTCTCTCAAGAATTTATTGATATTTGGTATGAACGTTATTGTCAGCTAACACATCGCAACAAAATAAATAATAACTAAATAGTAGTGAATTCGCTTAAAGGGAGATTATTGAATCGCCATTGAATGAGCGATATGCGATGATATCCCACGATACTGAGCCTCTTAGAAGATAACTATCTTTTAAGAGGTCTTTATTTTGACAGAATTTATATTTTGTGTATTATAGACTAACTAAGAATAAAAAATATAACCCAAATATCACCTACAAACGAACTTAAATTAAGATTATTGAGATGAATTGACCGAACTGAGACTTTTGCATGATAAGAATGAAATTATAGGAGTAATTCAATGAATGAATATAGTACAACGTCTCAAAGTAAACCAGAATATGATTACAATTATTTAACTACAATTATAAATCAAATCAGTCACGATTCAGTTTTTGTTGAAAGGAACTATTATCCTGGAAAACTCGGCGCTATATATAGTAGAGAAAAAACAGAGTTCAAATTATGGGCTCCAACTGCATCACAAGTTGAAATATTAATTTATGATGGTCATTATGGTGTGTTAAAAGAAAATATTGTAATGACGCGGTCAAATGACGACAAGATATTTATCCATACAATTGAAGGAGATAACCATGGGTTAACATATCGTTATCGGTTAACGTTTTTTGATGGGCGAGTGAATACGTCAAATGATCCATATGTGAGAGCTGTGACGGTCAATGGACAGCGCTCAGTTGTCGTTGATTTAGACAGAACGAATCCTGATAACTGGGGAGAAAGAATGCCCGAAATGGATGATATTAGTAAAGCAGTAATTTATGAACTGCATTTACGCGACTTTACTGTAGACTCGGATAGCGGAGTCACTCATAAAGGAAAATTTCTTGGAGCTATTGAAGAAAATGCAACGAATCCCAATGGTTCATCAACGGGTATCGACTACTTAAAAGAATTAGGTGTGACTCATGTGGAGTTTCTCCCATTATTTGATTACCAAACCGTAGATGAGACCGTCGAAAAGCCACGTGAATATAATTGGGGATACGACCCACAAAATTATGGTGCGCCAGAGGGGTCGTATTCAACCAATCCTTATGATCCATTTACGCGAATTAAAGAAATGAAACAAATGATACAAGCCTTCCATGATGCTGGCTTAAGAGTGATTATGGACGTTGTTTATAATCACGTTTATGAAGTGGACGACCATAGTTTCCACCTCACTGTACCGGGTTACTTCTTCCGATATAATGACGTTGGACAGTTTACGAATGGAACGGGTGTCGGAAACGATACAGCTTCAGAACGTTATACGATGCGCAAGTACATTGTTGACAGTGTATCTTATTGGGCTAAAGAATATCAAATCGATGGTTTCCGCTTTGATTTAATGGGAATCCATGACACAACCACTATGAATACCGTGCGAAAAGCGTTGGATGAAATTGATCCAAGTATCTTACTTTTTGGTGAGGGCTGGGATTTATATACACCCTTAAGTGAAAATATGGTAGCCAATCATAATAATGCAGTATTGATGCCAAGAGTCGGCCAATTTAATGATGGACTACGAGAAGCATTAAAAGGAAATGACTTTGAAGCAACAGCTCGAGGCTTTATTAATGGAGCTTGGCATATGGAACAACAAGTCGCTCAAAATGTCTTGGCAGGTGTTGATTTTGGTTCATACAACGATCCTCAACAAGTGATTCAATACGTTGAAGCGCATGACAACTTTACCTTGTATGATAAATTAAGAGCAGCAGATCCAGATTTAGATGAGAATACCATTACGAAACGCCATGAATTAGCGACGACAATTATTCTGTTATCACAAGGAATACCTTTCATTCATGCGGGTCAAGAATTTCTTAGAACAAAAAAAGGCGTCCGAGATAGTTATAATAAACCAGATGAAATTAACAAACTTGAGTGGTTAAGACAAGATGCGTATCGTGAGTCAGTCGAGTTAGTTAAAAACCTTATTAAATTAAGAAATCAAGAACCTTTATTCCATTTATCAACTTATAAAGAGATTAAAGAAAGAATTGAAGTAACTAGAGCAGATTACCAAATTGTTCAATTAACTTATAAAGGAGACGGCTATAAGCTGTTTGTAACCTTTAATGCTCAAGGGAATATGTTAAATGTTCCAGTTAAAAAAGGTGAGTACATTAAAAAAGTGACTAATCGTCGTGTTTATCTTGAAGATGACAATTTAACAGGGGAAATTGATAATATACTTATCGATTCTTACACCACTTTAGTCTTAAAGAAATTCGACTAATCACTCATTTATAGAACAGACCACTACATTTGTTAGATGTATCTTTACAAATATAGTGGTTTTTTTGTGCAGTTTTTAAGACTCATGAAGAATATGTAACCTAAGTTGTTATATCGTTTTACCCTAGAATGTTCGTGTTTTTAAAAGAGATTAAATTGAAAGCGTAAGTAAAAGTGTTTTTTTGGAAAAATTATTACGATTCATTCTGCTACTATGGTATATTTTAAGTATAGATAAACATATTTTATGTGGCAGTGGATAAAGATAATTACCAGTCGTTATATTTCTATATTAGAATTATGAGCGAAGTCATTAAGAAAAGTGTTTGAAAGCTATTAAAGAAAGGGGTAAGATGATGCGATTCAATGATAGAGAAGAAGCAGCAAAGCAATTAACAGAAAAGATAAAGGTGGACGAGCCAAAAAATACAATTGTATTGGCAATGCCACTTGGTGGAGTACCATTAGGACTGACAATAGCCGATGAATTTAATATTCCTTTAGATGTCATCTTAGCCAAAAAGATAGGTCATCCGATGAATTCAGAATTTGCGATTGGAGCGATGGCAGAAGGTGGCGAACCACTAATGAATGACGATATTCACGTGAGTTCGACTTGGTTAGAGAAGCGAGTGAAACAAATTACGGACGAGATTGATCGTCGTCGAGCGATTTATAGCGAAGTGATTGAGAAACAATCATTGACCGACAAACATGTTATCCTAGTTGACGATGGAATTGCGACTGGGCATACAATGTTTGCGGCAATCGAGTCTGTCCGCTCTAAAAAACCACTAAGTATTAGTGTGGCAGTTCCAATTATTCCAGAAGACACTTTCAAAGCTCTTGAAAAAGTCGTTGATAATATTTACTACGTACAAATTCCGGAAGCATTTTTAGGTTCAGTTAGCGCCTATTATGAAAACTTCCCGCAATTAGATGACTACAAAGTCGAACAATTATTAGGCAATCAATCTATTTAATTAATAAAGCATCCCTTTCTAAATATAGATTGGGATGCTTATGTTTACAAACATTCTAATACGTGTTAGATTAAGTTGGGGCAGATTTAATAAATATAAAGGGCGGTATAAAAGTTGGAAGATAAGACAGTTCAGTTATTTAAAGACGCAATGGCAAATTACCCCTCAGGCGTTGTGATTGTTACGACGACAAATGATGAAGGACTCCCTGTGGGCATTGCTGCTAACTCTTTCACATCACTTTCGATAGACCCGCTATTAGTATTATGGTCAATCGGTAATAAGTCATCATCTTATGATATATTCAATCATAGCAAGCAATTTGCTGTTCATTTATTAGCTGGAAGCCAACCGGAACTTGTAAATATTTTTTCGCGCAAAGATATTGATCGCTTCGCACAGATTGAGTGGAGCTTTTCAGAAAGTGGCTTACCTATTATTGAAGGCGCTTATGCGACGTTTGAATGCGATACCTTTGAAACAATAGTGGCGGGCGACCATGCGATTATTACCGGAAGCGTCAAGCACATCACAACAAATATTCAAAATCCATTGCTATATCACCAAAGAAGAGTCGGACCGTTACCACTCACATTTCATGGAAATATATAGATAGACACCTCGAGTTACTTAAACGTTTCTCGAGTTTTTTGTCGACCTCTGAATTAATTGACTGAAATTAAATATATTTAAAATGTTGGTAATACTATATTGTTAAGGTTATCAGCTTAAATAAATAAAAAATATTTTGACAAATGGCCTTCTATAAGATAAAGTAATATAGCTTTTAGAAAATAATTAAAAGGAGTATAAACATACAGGATAGCGCCAGGCCTTAAATATAAGGTGACGAGGATTGAACTTATCGAGATTTCGGCGGATGGTTCAAGGTAGTGTAATCTTTAGAGTTAATAAAAACCATTGTGTAAATATTGGTACAGAGATTAACTTACACACCTAAAAGCAAAATAATTAGGTGAAAAGAGGAAATAAATCAATGTGTGGAATTGTAGGATTTATTGGAGAAGGTAACGTACAAGAAGTTTTAATTGGTGGTTTAGAAAAATTAGAATACCGTGGATATGATTCAGCAGGAATTTTTGTTGTTGATAAAGAAGCCAATGGGCATCTATTTAAAGAAGAAGGTCGCATTGCGAAATTAAAAAGCGAAGTCAACTTTGATTTACAATCTGTAGTTGGAATTGGACATACACGTTGGGCTACTCATGGACCAGCAGCAACTTATAACGCTCATCCACATCGCTCAGCCAACCAACGATTTGTTCTTGTTCATAACGGTGTTATTGAGAATTATAAAGAGATTAAGGAAGAATATTTACAAGGTGTTGAATTATCTTCTGATACAGATACTGAAGTGGCGGTTGCTTTAATTGAATATTTTGTAGAAGCGGAAGAATTATCAACGAAAGAAGCCTTTAAAAAAGCTCTATCAGTGATCAAAGGTTCGTATGCTTTTGGTTTAGTAGATCAATTAGATCCAAACGTTCTTTATGCTGCTAAAAATAAAAGTCCTTTATTGATTGGTAAAGGTGATGGCTTCAATGTCATCGTCTCAGATGCGATGGCAGCCATTGAACATACAAATGAGTATATCGAAATTAAAGATAATGAAATGATCACAATTACTCAAGATAACGTAATCATCGAAGACGTTGAAGGTAATGTTATTGAGCGTGAGTCATATATTGCCGAATTAGATGCCAATGATTTAGAAAAAGGTGCTTATCCTTTCTATATGATTAAAGAAATTGATGAACAACCTGCAGTATTACGCCGTTTGGTTCAAGAATATCAAAATGACCAGCACGAGTTTGAAATCGATACAGATTTAACAGATGACTTGTTAAACAGTGACCGTGTGTACGTTATCGCTGCAGGTACAAGTTATAATGCGGGTTGGGCAAGTAAAGCCATCATGGAAAAAGTAGCTAAAATCCCAACTGAAGTACATTTAGCAAGTGAATTTGCTTACGATATTCCATTACTAAGCGAAAAACCGTTCTTTATCTTCTTAACTCAAAGTGGTGAGACGGCAGATAGTCGCCAGGCCTTAGTGAAAGTGAATGAATTAGGTCATCCATCATTAACAATTACAAATGTTAAAGGATCTACACTTTCACGTGAAGCAAGTCATACTTTATTACTTCATGCTGGGCCTGAAATTGCAGTTGCTTCAACAAAAGCTTATACTGCTCAAATTACAGTGATGGCAATTTTAGCGGATGCGCTTCGTGCATTAAAATCTGAAGAAGCATCGTTTGATATGGCTAAAGAAATTGGTCTTGCAGCTTCAGCAATGGAATCAATCTTATCAGAACGCGATGATATAAAAACTTGGGTTGACTCAAACTTAATGGAAACACGTAATGCTTTCTATATTGGACGTACTGCAGATTATTACGTAGCGATGGAAGCGGCTTTGAAATTAAAAGAAATTTCTTATATCCAAACTGAAGCATTTGCCTCAGGAGAATTAAAACATGGTACCATTGCTTTAATCGAAGAAGGTACACCAGTCATTGCTTTGATTAGTGGCGAACTAACTTCAGCTCATACTCGCGGTAATATCGAAGAAGTAAAAGCTCGTGGAGCGAATACGATGGTGATTTCAACACATGCTTTATCTAGAGAAGATGATCAATTCATTGTTTCTAACTTGAACGAGTTATTAGCACCGCTAGTTATGGTGGTTGTAACACAGATGATTGCATACTATACAGCCTTAGGTCGCGGTCTAGATGTGGATAAACCACGTAACCTTGCTAAAAGTGTAACAGTTGAATAAGCTTTATTTAAGTAAACCTTAATAATCATTGCTAAAGGCCTGTATAATAGGTACAATAAGAGACAGTGTGTAAAATATTGTATTGTACTGGAGATATGGATTTGGAAAAAGAAAAAAATGTATTATTTAGTGAGATTACTGCAAACCCGGCACCTTTAGGGTTAATGGGCTTTGGTATGACAACAATACTGTTGAACATTCATAATGCAGGATTCTTTCCACTAGATTCAATGATCCTAGCTATGGGAATTTTTTACGGTGGTACGGCACAAGTTGTTGCGGGTATTATGGAATTTAAGAAGAATAATACATTTGGAACGACAGCTTTCACTTCATACGGATTTTTTTGGATGGCTTTAGCAGCTCTGAACATCCTTTCAGAAATGGGATATGGAGTACCAGCTAATTCACTTTCAATGGCTGCATTTTTATTTATGTGGGGCTTCTTCACATTGTTTATGTTTATCGCTACTTTACGCATCTCAAAAGCATTACAAGTAGTCTTTGGAACATTGACACTTTTATTCTTCTTATTGGCAATCGGTAACTTTACCGGATCGACTTTAATCTTAATAATCGCAGGTTATGAAGGAATCATTTGTGGATTTACTGCAATTTATGCAGCAATGGCACAAGTAATTAATGAAACATATGGTAAAGTCGTATTACCAATTGGCGAAGTACAATAAGTAATTAAGTTTATAATTGGGCTACTTTTGATCAGTAATTTACTGATTCAAGGTAGCCTTTTTCGCATTATTTCGAACAATATAATGAAAGGGATTTCTCTCGACATCCCCATTCATTATACACTTTGAACAGATAGTCACTTTGTCAATTTTAAAGGAGCACATTGTAATGAGGCAATTAGTTTCAGCTCTATGGTTTGATAAGGAAGCAGAAGAAGCGGGTAATTTTTATACGTCGATATCTGAAAATTCAAGGATTATACGCAGAGAAACTTTTAAAGATACACTTATTGGTGATTATGAATCTATGGATTTTGAATTGAAAATTTATCATTTGAAGCATTTAATGATAGTGAACACGCTGGTTTTAACTCATCAATATCGATCATGGATTCGATGGATACAGCTAAAGAAGTTGATGCTTTATATGCGAAGTTATCCGTCGGTGGTGTTGATCTAATACCGTTAGATAGTTGTCCTTATAGGGAACGTTATGCCTGGGTTCAGGACAAGTACGGTGTGACATGACAAATTATGGTTGATGAAAATAGTGCGGTAAATCAAAAGCTCAAGTTAAATTTATTATTTAGTGGTGAGAGTTGTTGAAAGGCAGAAGATGCTTTAAATTATTATCATGAAGTTTTTAACCAATCAGAAATCGAAGCGGTATCTTATTATAATGAAGACGAAGCCGAAGATATCCACGAAAAAGTAAATTATAGTGAATTGTATATTAATGGTCAAAAGTTAACTCTGATGGATCATGGAATGGGCAGCGGCTTTAATTTCAATGAAGCTTATTCATTGATGATTCTGTGCGGTTCACAAGCGAAAGTCGATTATTACTGGGATAAACTATCCCATGATTCAGACTTCGAGCAATGTGGTTGGTTGAAAGACCAATTCGGTGTCCAGTGGCAAATAATGCCTGTGAGGTTTTATGAACTGATGAAAAATGGTTCAGAAGCAGAGCATTGGCGGGTCACACAAACGATGTTAAATATGAAAAAACTCGATATCGAAGCATTAGAATATACAATGTATGAGTTGAGTTAAGAAAAAGTGTTTCTCCAATTTGAGAAATTACCTTTGCTTGGTAGATAATTCACCGATAACACTCACACGTACTTCATCATCAATTTATTCTTTTTCGCCTGGAGTACCTTCGATTGAACCAAATGGCATTTGTGCAACCAGTTCGTATGAAGCAGGCAAGTTGAACATTTCTTTAACTGATTTATCAAAGCCTTGTTCAAAACCAATATTCATATGTTGTAAGCTAGCTCCTAAGTTTAATTCAGCTAAAGTAACCCACATTGAGAATTGCATATTTGCATCGTTATGAATTTTTTAGGTATCTGCACGAACACCTTCACCTAGACCAGCTTTAACTGCATTACGGTCTTCGAAGAAGAAGATTGTAACTACTGCGCCTTTAGCACCTTCCATAACACCTGAGAATATATCCCACATCGCACTTTGCATAACATCTTTTTGAACTTCTAAGATATGGTCCCAGAATTTTATCGTTTTCTTCACCAAATAATACAACTAAACGAGTTGTTTGACTGTTACTTGCAGAAGGAGTTTCTCTTGCTACTTCGTGAAAGCGACTAATAATTTCCTCTTTTGTTAAATCTGTTTGAATCAAAGATATCGATATTAGAATATTAATTGAAAATATTAAACTCGAATTCAACATAAAATCTAATATTAGGTTATGATAGCTATTTTGTTAACTTTATTTCATACGTTTCTAAATTTCAAAAACTTACGTATAATTTTTTTGAATTCATTTTTTAGTATTATAATGAAAGGATAATATTATAATTAAATAAAAAAATACTCCCTCTCGGGAGTATTTCATTGCTATAAACTATTTAGGTTGGAAGTATAGAACAAAACTTCCTTTAAAGTAATTCACAAAATAATTTATGTGTTCATTATAATCAAAATTCTCTTCAGCATAAGTTACTGCACTGTTAACTGTTGGAAAATATTTTTTCACTAAAGTCATGCCAGGCATATAAGCAAGGTCACCAGGTTTGGGTGCAACAAATTCAGGCGTTTCTGGATCTTCATCAGAACCATCTGGGATGAGTAATACGTCCCCGATTTGTAGGTTGTTGTTTGTTAGACTGTTCGCATCTTTAATCGCTTCTATAGTTGTCCCAAAATGTTGTGCGATTTTGTATAAGTAATCTCCTGCTTGAACTGTGTAGTAAGTTTCAGATGGTGTTTCTTCGTCGTCATCATCATCTTCTTCAGAACCGTCAGGGATAAGTAATACATCGCCAATTTGTAGGTTGTTGTTAGTTAAATCGTTCGCATCTTTAATCGCTTCGACAGTCGTTCCAAATTGTTGCGCGATTTTGTATAAATAATCTCCCGCTTGAACAGTGTAGTAAGTTTCAGACGGCGTTTCTTCTTCGTCGTCATTTTCTTCAGAACCGTCAGGGATAAGTAATACATCGCCAATTTGTAGGTTGTTGTTAGTTAAATCGTTCGCATCTTTAATCGCTTCGACAGTCGTTCCAAATTGTTGCGCGATTTTGTAAAGGTAATCTCCTGCTTGAACAGTGTAGTAAGTTTCAGACGGCGTTTCTTCTTCGTCGTCATTTTCTTCAGAACCGTCAGGGATAAGTAATACATCGCCAATTTGTAGGTTGTTGTTAATTAATTCGTTCGCATCTTTAATCGCTTCGACAGTCGTTCCGAATTGTTGCGCGATTTTGTAAAGGTAATCTCCTGCTTGAACAGTGTAGTAAGTTTCAGACGGCGTTTCTTCATCGTCGTCATCTTCAGAACCGTCGGGGATAAGTAATACGTCCCCAATTTGTAGGTTGTTGTTAGTTAAATCGTTCGCATCTTTAATCGCTTCGACAGTCGTTCCGAATTGTTGCGCGATTTTGTAAAGGTAATCTCCTGCTTGAACTGTGTAATAAGTTTCAGACGGCGTTTCTTCTTCGTCATCTTCCTCAGAACCGTCCGGGATAAGTAATACGTCCCCAATTTGTAGGTTATTGTTAGTTAAATCGTTCGCATCTTTAATCGCTTCGACAGTCGTTCCGAATTGTTGTGCGATTTTGTATAAGTAATCTCCTGCTTGAACTGTGTAGTAAGTCTCAGACGGCGTTTCTTCGTTACTATCGTCGTCATCTTCTTCAGCAGAATCAGAAGGTATGAATAAGACATCACCGATTTGAAGGTTATTACTTACAAGGTTATTAGCTTCTATTAAATCTTCAGTTGTGATTCCAAAGCGATTTGCAATTTTATATAAGTAATCTCCTGGTTTAACTACATAATAATGACCATTTTCCGAAGTAGGTTGAACGGTTTGTGTTTCGTCTACCGTAGTATCAATCTCTTCATTAGTCGTTTCGTCAGTGATTTCAGAAGAAGTTTCTTCTTCTGGAGTTTCCTCATTAGGAGATTGAACAATTAATTGATCTCCGATTTGTAAATCATTTGATGATAAATTATTCCATTCAATCAATTCATCTACTGTCACATCGTATTGAGGTGCAATATTATATAAATACTCCCCAGCTTCAACTGTATGAGTTGTTTGTTGAGCCTGAACATTCAGTGGGGCAACGCCTAATACTGCTACTACCGCCAATGCACTCATTGACGATGTTAAAATTTTTCTTTGTAATTCCATTTCTATTGCTCCTTTTCTTAAATTGTATTTTTACATAAATATTACGCAACCGTTACATTCATGTTAACTATAATACAGGATAATGTCAATGGATAACCTTGAAAACTCTTACATTTTTCTTAAACTTCTTAAATAATTCATAAATATTAACCGATCATAGGATTTTAGATGAATTTGAATGGGGAAAGAGGGGGCGGGATTCCAATTTCCCCTGTCACAGAATGACGCGTCCCGGTAGCTGTCTAATTTCCCGTGTCACTCCATGACCAGTCCTGTTAACCGTCTAATCTCCCATGTCACTCCATGACCAGTCCCGTTAACCGTCTAATTTCCCTTGTCACTAGATGACCAGTCCCGTTAACCGTCTAATTTCCCTTGTCACTAGATGACCAGTCCCGTTAACCGTCTAATTTCCCGTGTCACTCCATGACCCGTCCTGTTAACCGTCTAATTTCCCCTGTCACAGAATGACCTGTCCCGTTAACCGTCTAATTTCCCCTGTCACAGAATGACCTGTCCCGTTAACCGTCTAATTCCCCCAGTCATCACATGACCTGTCCCATTAACCAAAAAACCCCATTGCCATTCACAGGCAATGGGGGAATAACCAAATCCAAACCTAGCTTAATGAATCAACTAACTCTTTTAGCGCTTGAGTAATTTCTTCAGGTAAGCTATCTTCAGGATTTTCTTTGTTGTAATTTTGAATGTAGTCTAATCGAACTTGCATTCTGGCTTTTAATAATTTTGTATATTCAGGATCATCGAATGGAACAGGGAACTTATCTAATGGAAGGTACTCGAAACTTTTGATTGGTCCAAAGTTTTCAAATTCACCTTTGCCTTCAACAATTGCTTCAATAACACCGAGGGAATCTTCAGGAGTTACTTTTTCACCAAGGAATTCACCTGTGTTAATGATGTAGGCATCTACGCCGTCTTCGAATAATGACTTAAATTTGTCAAAATCTTCTACTAATGGATATGCCCGAAATGGATTTGCGTAAGGTTCAATAACTAATTGGTCTAAACTATCTGTTGTATTCTCAGCACTTGTTCGTTTTGTAGCTAAAGTACAACCAAAGGTTGATGCAAGTAGTGGATCTGTTATTTTAACTAAAGGTGGTAATGCGTCATCTTTCATAATCCAGTAGATAGCATTAATTGGATCTTCAATCTTATCAACCCGGTTAGGTGTCGAATATCTAGACTTAACAGTACGGCCATTCCCATTTCGAATATCTTCAGTGACAAGCACGCGTTCATTATTTTCATTTAATGTAACTCCAACGTTTTGAACAGTGACAAAATAATCTTGTTCCACATGTCCAGCAGGGTAGTCACTTGTCTTATCAAAGTATGATGGCTCTAAAGCGACAGATGAACCGTCTTCAGTACTAATAATAAATGAATCGTCATGAAGGACTTCGATTTCGTATTTGTCGTCGTGTTTGGCATGAGTTAAAGTAGATTTTCCTGAACCAGACAGTCCAAAGAAAGAAGCAACATGATTTTCGTTGTCTTTTGACTTAAATTTCTTTAAACCACCATGACAAGCCACGTATTTATTACGATGAGCAGATGCCCAAGCTAGCGTTAACGTTCCTTTTTTAATTTCACCAAAGTAGTTCATACCTAAGATACAGGCAGCATTTTGATCTGCATCAATATATGATAAGCCCAGAGGATAATCAGGATGGGTCCAATCAGGATCAAAGAAAATATAAATATCATTCTCGTCATATTCCTTAGAGTTTTGGTAACGATTTGCATACGTATCATTTAAGATCTGGAAGTTCATTAACCAAGAATACATATTATTACTTTCTTTTTCAGGCATTGTAATGTGAGCGCGCACCATAAAGTCTTCATCTAAACCAACGATACCGGTTGATTTGATAAAGGGTCTAAAGCTCGCATCGTAAATCGCCTCACGAACAATAGGGAAGAGTTCTTTATCTTCCTTTGAATCTAATCCGACGATTCGTCGGGCCTGTGCAGTTCTACCTACTGTTGCACCATCATTTACAAGTAAAATATTTGCGTCTTGCGGCAATTCTAATTCCTCAGCATGTTTAACGTTAGCATCTAATACAATTGTTTGCGGTGCATTTTTAGCCAATTCATACGCTTCTTTGACAGAAGTAATTTCTCGTGTATTATTTGAATAAAAGGCAGTTTCAACAGTTGTCTTTAAAGAAGAGAAGTGCGGTTTACTTTTGCGAATAGTTTCAGTCGAGTGATTCCTAATAGTTCCCATAATTACCAACCTTTCAAATTTTATTTAAATAATATTGCTGACATAAAGAAACGTAAGCATTAGAACATTCCTATATAAATATATTATATCCCTGTTCAAGTCTTTTGTTAAGCGTTTTCACTTATTTCAGTCAGAAACACAGCTTATAAACAGAATTATAAAAAGTTAAAACTATTTTGTTAAAAAGCTTTACATTTTCTAGATCCAATGTTATAGTATTAATTGTAGTATTATTAGTTAACAAATTAATTGGCTTTTTATTCATTTTAGATTAAATCCAACAATTTTAAAACGATATATTGCAAATACAACGTGCATAGAGCACACATGGAGGAAATTTTTTATGAATACAGGTACAGTTAAATGGTTTAACGCAGACAAAGGTTTCGGATTTATCGAACGCGAAAATGGTGGAGATGTTTTTGCACATTTCTCAGCTATCCAAGGTGATGGGTTCAAAACTTTAGAAGAAGGACAACAAGTTTCTTTTGATATCGAAGAAGGACAACGTGGAGAGCAAGCGACTAACATCGTTAAACTATAATTCACATTAAAAATTCAGGGCAGCCTAGCAATAGGCTGCTTTTTTATTTTGTAATAATTTCCTAGATGCAACACTCTGTGTATTAGAAATATCAAGTGGAATCCAAAGATACTCGTTATTATATAGAGGTGAGGAAGAATACAATGTTACAGATGTTGTATTAAGATTTGGTTATCAATCCGTGGAGGGTTTTTCTAGAGCCTTTCGGGAGTGGAGTGATTATCTTCCTTCCGAAGTCATTAAGAATAACATTCAAGAAGTCGTATTTTAAACTCACATTCTATATAGATATTCGAGGAGGTGAAACAATAGAATTTAAAAACGATCATAAAGAAGCGTTTAATATCGTTGGTGTTAAGGCGACAGTACCCATTCAATTTGAAGGTGAAAATAACCATATTGCCAATTTAGCTAAGTTCATTACAAAACAACAAAAAGCAGAAATTCACCAACTAACAGGATTGTATCCAAATCAAGTCGTCAACGCATCATATAAGTTTGATGGCAAAGGATTTGATGAAAAAGGGGAACGCACTCATATGATTGACTTTTTAACTACAGAGGACAATACCTTTGGGGATTTAGAACAAGTAAATGTCGAAAAACATACGTGGGTAATATTTCCAAATAAAGGATCTTTCCTAAAACATTGCAAGATACATGGGAGAAGATATATTCAGAATGGTTACCATCATCGAAAATTGAATTAGTCGAAGCACCTGAAATTACGTTTACACAATTTGATCGATCCCAAGATAACGTTTATAGCGAAATTTGGCTTGCAGTTTAAAAAAATAGAACCATCAAATTCACACATTGATAGCCCCAGTCTTCCAACTAATCAGGAAGGCTGGGGCTTTTTTCATTCCAACTATTCATCGACCATTAAATCAAACCCTTGCTTTTCAACAACTTGCAGTAATTTTTGACGTAATGGATTCGGTGTACTTAATTTACGAACCACTTGATCGGTGTATGTATCAGATCGACGATTTTTTTCACGGGTGTCATAATAATACGACATCTCTTCATCATACTCTTTCAGTTCAGTAGTTATTTCAGCCACATAAGGATATGAATTTTCTCCTACTTTATATTTAAGGTCCATTCTCGGTTTTAATTGAGGATTATCATCAGGATAACCAAACAACATGCCAACCATGGGAAACGTTAATTCAGGTAGCTCTAAGATATCGATAATTTCTTGCGGGTCATTTAGAATACTTCCTAAGTAAACTGCGCCGAGATCGTATGATTCAATTGCGGTCGTCAAATTTTGTGCAGCTAAGTATGCATCCGCAACTCCTTGGAAAAAGACATCCATCGTTCGGTAACTCTCACCTTTGTATCCTTTCTCTTCAGCAATTTGCATCATACGGAAAGTATCTACCACAAAGATTATTAATTCAGGTGCTTCCGCTACATAAGCTGTTTACACACTTCAGCGATTTGGTCCTTTTTCGCTTGGTCCGTGACGCGAATCACAGAATATGTTTGCATTCCAGAACTTGTCGCTGTCCGGTTCATAATCGTGAATAGCTTATTTCTTAAGTCGGAATCAACTGGCTTATTTTTAAAGAAGCGGATTGTTCTGTGTTCTAATTGATGCTTCGTTGTATAATTTTGCATTTACTAATGACCTCTTTCTTCTAAATATTGGGATAATTGTAGCATAAATATTTTCATAAGACGTTTGCGAAGCTTAGAAGTCTGCCTTAAGGTTCACATAAATAAGTTTAATAAGTGAGAATGGTTGAAAATAATTGATATAAGCGTTTTCATCTAGTAAGATTAAGACATCAAAAGAATAAGGAGAGTGTCGTTTCATGAAGAAAATTATGAATAATCCGAGTCAAATTGTTGATGAAATGTTAGAGGGATTAGCATATGCGCACAATGACATTGTAGAAAGATTATCTGGGTTTGATGTGATTGTCCGTACTTCTGAGAAAAAGAATCGAGTGGCAGTTGTATCTGGTGGTGGTGCCGGTCATGAGCCATCGCACGCAGGTTTCGTAGGTGAGGGTATGTTAACTGCAGCGGTAAGTGGTCCAGTATTCACTTCCCCAGCACCAGATCAAATACTAGAAGCAATTAAGGCAGCAGATGAAGGAGCAGGTGTATTCTTAGTAATCAAAAATTACTCAGGAGACGTTATGAACTTCGAAATGGCACAAGAATTAGCTGAGATGGAAGACATCGAAGTAGAAACAATTATAGTAGACGATGATATTGGAGTCGAAGACTCACTGTACACTCAAGGTAAGCGAGGGGTAGCAGGGACAGTCTTAGTGCATAAGATAGTGGGCTACTTTGCTGATCAAGGGAAGTCTTTAGCAGAAATCAAAGAAATAGCAGATGCATTTGTCCCAAATATTCATACAATTGGTCTCGCTTTAACTGGGGCAACAACGCCTGAAGGTGGTAAGCCAAGCTTTAATTTAGCTGATGATGAGATTGAATATGGTGTTGGTATACACGGTGAGCCAGGCTATCGTTCTGAGAAGCTAAAACCTTCAAAAGACTTAGCTACAGAACTAGTCACTAAATTATTAGAATCATTCGAGATTAAAGAGGATGAGTCGATTGGTGTCTTCATTAACGGCATGGGTGGTACGCCATTAATGGAACAATATGTCTTTATGAATGATGTTCGTGCCTTACTCGAAGATAAAAATATTGATGTTCGTTTCAAAAAAGTAGGCGACAACATGACGTCTCTAGAGATGCAGGGACTTTCATTAACATTGATTAAGTTCAAAGACGAGAAATGGTTAGAAGCATTAAATGCACCAGCGAAAACAATTGCTTGGAAATAGGAGAGATGGTTTATGGAATTAGAAGTAGTATTAAAATGGATGGAACTTTTCAATGAAAAAGTTCAAGCAGAAAAAGTTAAATTAACAGAACTAGACACACCTATTGGTGATGCAGACCACGGGAATAATATGTCCCGTGGGATGAAAGCTGTTATGGAAGGCTTAGAAACCGATCAACCAGAAACAGCAGCAGACGCTCTAAAAGTGGTAGCAAAAAATCTCTTGAGTAAAGTTGGAGGGTCTGCGGGTCCATTATATGGTTCTGCAATTTTAGGTCTAGCTAAAGGTGTGCAAAATGAAGCAGTGTTGGCAGAGTCAATGAATGATGGATTGGAGGCAATTAAAAAACGTGGTAAATCCACTGAAGGCGAAAAGACAATGATTGATACATGGTCACCCGTTGTGAAAGCACTCAAAGAAGGAACTTTAACTTCTAAAGTGATCCAAGATGCCGTTGAGAACACAAAAGATATGAAAGCAACGAAAGGAAGAGCTTCCTACGTTGGCGAGCGTTCAATTGGACATATTGATCCTGGTGCATACTCCTCAGGATTATTATTTGAAGCATTTATAGAAGCAGGAGGCATAGAATAATGTCGGAATATGGAATTGTCATTATGTCACATTCGAAAGATATAGCTCAAGGAATTCATAATTTATTAGATGAAGTAGCGAAAGATGTCAGTATTACCCATGCTGGTGGAGACGAAGATGGCGAGATTGGAACAACGTTTGACGCCGCTTCAGAGATGATTGAAAAGAATCCAAAAGATAAACTGCTCGCGTTTTTTGATCTTGGAAGTGCAAAGATGAATTTAGAAATGGCAGTCGAAATGTCAGATAAAGAAGTGAAAGTATATGAAGTTCCAGTAGTTGAAGGAGCATATACAGCCGGTGCACTATTACAAGCAGAGGCAGACATAGAAGTAATTGAAGTACAGCTTAATGAGTTAAAAATAAACAAATAAAAAAATGGAGGTAGGCAATTATGGATTTTGTAGGAGAATTATTAGGGACGTTTATATTGGTATTATTAGGTAATGGTGTTGTTGCAGGTAATGTGTTAAAAGGAACTAAGGGCGAAAACACAGGTTGGATTATGATTACACTTGGTTGGGGTCTTGCGGTAACTTTAGGGGTACTTGTGTCAGGTTTCTATAGTCCAGCTCACTTAAACCCAGCAGTTTCGATTGCTTTCGCAGTCTTAGGACAAGTATCTTGGGGTACAGCATTTATGTATATTATTGCTCAAATGATTGGGGCAATGTTAGCGCAAGTCGTTGTTTGGTTACAATATTTACCACATTGGGATATGACACCAGATCCAGAAACTAAATTAGCCGCATTCTCAACAGCACCCGCTGTTCGTGATACAACGTCAAACTTCATTGGTGAAGTTGTTGGTACTGCAGTCCTAGTGATTGGTGTAATGGCAATGGGACCAAATAACTTATCATCAGGTTTTGGACCATTCGTCGTTGGTGCAATTGTAGCTTCCATCGGACTTTCACTTGGTGGAACAACCGGTTATGCGATTAACCCAGCTCGTGACTTAGGGCCACGTATCGTTTATCAATTCTTACCAATGAAAAACAAAGGAAACGCTGACTGGGGCTATGCTTGGATTCCAGTATTAGGACCAATCGTTGGTGGTATCGTTGGAGGTCTAATTTATAATCTAGTTTTAGCAGGAATTTAATTTTTTGAGACGCATTGAGATTAAAAAAGGAGAGAATATGAATGGCTGAAAAATATATTATGTCAATCGACCAAGGGACAACAAGTTCACGTGCAATTATTGTTAATAAAAAAGGTGAAATCGTTGGAAGTGGCCAGGAAGAATTCGAACAAATTTACCCACAAAGTGGTTGGGTAGAGCATGATGCGAATAAGATTTGGAACAATGTACAAGCGGTAATTTCAAAAGCAATTATTGAAAGTGAATTACAACCAAAAGACATTGAAGCCATCGGTATCACAAATCAACGTGAAACGACTGTCATCTGGGATAAAGAAACTGGAAAACCAATCTACAATGCTATTGTGTGGCAATCTCGTCAAACGGCTTCAATCGCTAATCAATTAATTAAAGATGGACACACAGATATGATTCAAGGCAAAACTGGATTAGTCATCGATGCGTACTTCTCAGCAACTAAAGTTCGTTGGATTCTTGATAAAGTTGATGGCGCACAAGAACGCGCTGAAAACGGCGAATTATTATTCGGAACAATTGATTCATGGTTAGTTTATAAATTAACTGGTGGAGACGTTCACGTCACGGACTATTCAAACGCAGCTCGTACGATGTTATTTAATATTCATGATCTAAAATGGGATGAGGAAATCCTAGAGTTATTAAATATTCCAACCTCAATGCTTCCAGAAGTTAAATCAAACTCTGAAGTTTATGGATACACTAAGACATATCATTTCTATGGAAAAGAAGTGCCAATCGCAGGGATGGCAGGGGACCAACAAGCAGCCTTATTTGGACAAATGGCTTTTGAACCAGGTATGGTTAAAAATACTTACGGAACAGGTTCATTTATGATTATGAATACGGGTGAAGAAGCTAAAGCTTCTGAGAACAACTTAATTACTACAATTGGTTACGCCATTGATGGTAAAGTGCACTATGCATTAGAAGGATCGATCTTCGTTACTGGAGCAGCGATTCAATGGTTACGTGATGGTCTTGAGTTATTCAAAGAATCACCAGAAACTGAAGAGATGGCATATAAATCAAAAAGTGAAGATGAAGTATATCTAGTGCCGGCATTTACTGGTTTAGGTGCGCCGCATTGGAACTCAGCAGCTCGTGGTTCAGTTTATGGCTTAACGCGCGGTACTACTAAAGAAGATTTAGTTAAAGCAACATTACAGTCAATTGCTTATCAATCACGTGACGTATTAGAAACAATGAAGAAAGATACTGGTTTAGAGATTGAGGAATTACGTGTTGATGGTGGGGCAGCAATGAACCAATACTTAATGCAATTCCAATCTGATATTGCGAACGTAAAAGTTGTACGTGCAAAATTATTAGAAACGACTGCTCTAGGTTCAGCTTACTTAGCTGGTTTAGCTGTAGGTTATTGGAAAGACCAAGAAGAATTGAAACAATTAATTGAAGTCGGGGAAACATTCGAACCCGATATGGCAGAAGACAATCGTGAAGCTTTATATGAAGGATGGGAAAATGCAGTAGACGCAACAATATATTATGCTAAGAAATCTCAAGGAGGAGATGAGTAGTGGCAGTTCTATCATATCGCTCAAGATCTGAAGTAATTGAACAGTTACAAGCAGATACATTTGATTTAGTAATCATTGGTGGCGGTATTACTGGGGCTGGACTGGCGGTACAAGCAGCGGCGAGTGGAATGAAGACGGCCTTGCTCGAAATGCAAGATTTTTCTGAAGGAACAAGTAGCCGTTCAACGAAATTAGTACATGGTGGCTTACGTTACTTGAAGCAATTTGATGTAGAAGTTGTATCTGAAACAGTTCAGGAACGTGCAGTTGTTCAAGGCATTGCACCGCACATACCGAAACCAGATCCAATGTTACTACCATTATATGACGAACCAGGCGCATCTTTTTCTCAATTAGAGTTAGAAGTGGCGATGGATTTATATGACCGTTTAGCTGGTGTCGAAGAGACGGACTTTGCGAATAAACTCTTAACAAGAGAAGAGGTTATCGAAAGACAACCAAACTTGGCTAAAGAAAATTTAATTGGCGGTGGATTTTACTTAGACTATCGTAATAATGATGCACGCTTAGTTATTGAAAACATTAAGCAAGCCCATGAAGATGGTGCAGCGGTCTTAAGTCGGGCAAAAGTGACAGGCTTTGAATATAATAATCAACAAAGAATTCAGTCTGTCGTTGTTAAAGATATGTTGAGTCAAGAATCATTTAAAGTGAAAAGTCAGTTAGTTATTAATGCAACCGGACCATGGAGTGATACAATTCGAGCACTTGATACGGAAGTTGACACAACACCTCAAATGCGCCCAACTAAAGGGATTCATTTGGTGGTCGATGCTAAGAAGCTACCTGTTAATTCACCCGTATACTTTGATAGTGGTGAAGGTGACAAACGAATGGTATTCGTACTACCAAGAGAAACTAAAACGTATTTTGGAACAACCGATACAGATTATGATGGTGATTTAAAACACCCTCAAGTCAGCTTACATGACGTTGAGTATTTACTTGAGATTGTGAATCGACGTTTTCCAGATGCGAAGATTACAATTGATGATATTGAAGCGAGTTGGGCAGGTCTAAGACCACTCATTTCAGGAAACAGTGGATTGGATTATAATGGTGGGCATAATGGAGCTTTATCAGATGAAAGTTTTGACGAATTAGCTTTATTATTTACTGAATATAATGAAGGAAGAGTACCAAGAGCCGAAGTTGAGAAGGGAATTCGTGACGCGAATCGTAATAATGCAGAGTCTGGAAACGACCCATCCGCAATTTCTCGTGGAAGTGATTTATCTGTTAGTGAGTCTGGACTTCTGACACTTGCTGGCGGTAAGATTACTGACTACCGTAAAATGGCCGAAGGCGCGATGAAAGTCATTATCGATACTTTAAACAAAAAGACCGATAGAGAATTTACTTTAATTGATTCCAAAGCGTATCAAGTGTCTGGTGGACATTTTGATAAAATGCGAGTGGATAAATCAATCGCAGACTTTGCTAAATTATATGAAGAAGCTGGTCTGAATTCAGAAGAGGCTGATTACTTAGCGAATTTATACGGATCGAATGCGAAACGTGTATTAGAATATTTAGATCAAGCCAAAGAATATGCAGATAAATTATCATTGCCAGTTAAAGATGCGATGAGTTTACTCTATGCAATTCATGAAGAAGCTAACCTAACAAGTGAAGACTTCTTCTTAAGACGGACAAACTACATGCTCTTTAGAACGGATGAGATGCATCCCTTAGTTGACCCAGTCCAAGCAATCATTACTGAAGAGTTAGAATTAAGTTCAGAAGAAAGTGAAAGACAAGCCAAAGAATTAGAAGAATCAATGAGAGAACATGCACTCGAAGATTTAAAATAGTCAAACTCATACATCCCCTTTGTAAAGATTATAACTCAAGTTAATTATATTTTAATTAACATTTCACTTTACAAAAGGGGATTGTTTTTGTATATTTTATGCAAACGTTTTACTAAATGAAGAAAGGAAGATTGAATGGCAAAACAAACAAGTATTAACTTAAGAAAGTCTGTAATTTACAGTATCTTTGTTAGAAATTTCACTGAAGAAGGTACATTCAAAGCAGTCGTTTCTGAGTTAGATCGAATCAAAGATTTAGGCACAGATATCGTCTGGTTTCTCCCGATGTATCCTATAGGTGAGGAGAGCCGCAAAGGGGAAGATGGCTCACCATATGCGATTAAAGATTACCGCAGTGTCGACCCAAATTACGGTACTATGGAGGACTTTGAAGAATTAATTGAAGAAATCCACAATCGTGGAATGAAAGTTATGATAGATATTGTCTATAATCATACGTCGCCTGATTCTATCCTTGCTAATGAACACCCTGATTGGTTTTATAAAACAGCCGAAGGTCATTTTGGAAACCGAGTCGGTGATTGGAGTGATATTGTCGATTTAGACTATAAGCATCCTGACCTATGGAATTACCAAATTGAAACACTAGAACAATGGGTTAAACGTGGTGTAGATGGCTTTAGATGTGATGTTGCACCTTTAGTGCCGATTGAGTTTTGGTTACAAGCACGTGAAGCCGTAGAGGAAATAAATTCAGAAGTGATTTGGTTATCCGAATCAGTCCATCCTGGTTTTATTCGAGAATTAAGATCAAAAGATATGATTGCACTAAGTGACAGTGAAATTTATCAAGCCTTTGATATGACTTATGACTATGATGTTCATGATCATTTTGAACTATATTTAGAAGGCAAGATTGATATCGAAGCGTATATCGAACGTCTTAAAGTACAAGATTACACGTATCCTTGGAATTATGTGAAGATGAGAAACTTAGAAAACCATGACCACTTACGAATTAGACATCGTATCCCAAAAGACAGTGAATTAATGCAGTGGACAGCCTTCACCTTTATGCAAAAAGGATCGTCACTGATTTATAACGGACAAGAAGTATTAGCCGAGATGACACCAAGTTTATTTGACCGTGATCCAATTGCTTGGGATAGCGGACATGACATTAGCGAGTTTTTAGCTAAGTTAGCCCAAATTCAGAAAGAATTTGTTCCCTTAGATGGTTTATATTCACTTGAAGCAGATAATGAGACAAATACAGTGACTTTAAATTATAAAAATGCTCAACAAACTTTCTATGGAGTATTTAACTTAAAAGACTCAGAAGGATCCATCGATTTCCCAGTCGCAGATGGCGAATATACGAATTTAATATCAGATGAAAAAGTAACAATTACAGACGGAAAGCTAGATATAGCCAATACGCCGCTGGCTTTACTTGTGAATAATTACTAATTATGAAATAAATGTGAATTTTTTAGTTGAAAACGCTTGATTAATGCAAACGATTGCGGTATTATAATTGTAGTAATTAAAGCGTTTACACAAACGCAAAAATAGGAGGAAAATCAATGAAATTTGATTGGAAAAAAATTGTTACTGGTGCTACAACTGCAATTCTAGGAGCATCTGTCGCTGCAAGTGTATTACTACCTGCACAGGAAGTATTAGCACAAGAGGAAACACTCATTATCTCTGCCGCTGGTCATTATGACTATGTTATTGAAAATATCGAAGCTTTTGAAGAAGAGCATGGTGTAAGTGTTGAAGTTTGGGACACAGATATGTTCGAAGTATTAGATGGTTTAGCATTAGATGGACCTGCTGGAACAGGAGCGGACGTAGTTATCGCACCTTATGACCGTATTGGTTCATTAGGTATGCAAGGTTTAATCCAACCTGTGACTCTGAATGAGGATGCTGGCTACAATGAGACAGATCAGCAACAAGTAACTATGGACGGTCAAATTTATGGAGCGCCAACTGTTATTGAAACATTAGTAATGTTCTACAATACAGAATTATTAGATGCTGCCCCTGAAACATTTGAAGAATTAGAAGCGATTTCTCAAGATGAGCGTTTCGCATTTGAAGATGAAGAAGGACGTAACGTTGGCTTCTTAACTAACTGGGTTGACTTCTATATGACTTATGGTCTATTGGCTGGTTACGGTGGATATGTATTTGGTGAAGATGGAACAAATACTGAAGACATTGGATTAAATAATGAAGGCGCTATCGAAGCTATTGAATACGCAACAAACTGGTACCAAAACACTTGGCCACAAGGTATGTTAGACGTAACTAGTGCTACAGACTTCATTAACCAATCATTCATGGAAGGTAATACTGCTGCAGTAATTACTGGACCTTGGATGGCAAATGATTTCAATAACTCTGGAATTCCTTATGCTACTACAACAATCCCAACATTACCTAATGGTGAAGAATACAAACCATTTGGTGGAGGGAAAGCATGGGCAGTCTCAGCCTTTACTGAAAAAACTGAATTAGCACAAGAGTTCTTAAACTGGGTAACTAGTGAAGAGCAACAAACAATTATGTACGAACGCTTAGGCGAAATTCCTGCGAACCAAGTAGCTCGTGAGCAAGCAGCTCAATCAGACAGCGAGTTAACAGCAGCTGTAATTGAAGTATATGAAAACGCAGTACCAATGCCAAATATCCCTCAAATGGCCGAGGTATGGGTAGGAGCTGAAAGTTTAATGTTTGATGCAGCTTCCGGAACTAAAACTGCAGAAGAATCGGCAAACGATGCAGTTGAGTTAATTACGCAAACAATTCAACAAAATTATTAATACTGAAATTAACTAACAATGTCTGGTTGGCCTACGCCAGCCAGATTTTTTAATCATTAGTTTGGGAAGTATTAGAGGAGGCTTTATGATGGAAGTAGAAAAAAAGTCAATTAAAAATGAGAAATTGGCAGCTGCCTTGTCAATTATCCCAGGTCTTGGGCAACTTTATAATAAGCAAATTATCAAAGGTATCTTATTTTTAGCTGTAGCAATTTTATTCGTTTATGAATTAAATGTTTTTGGAATTCAAGCCATATATGATTTAGTAACGCTTGGAACAACTCCGATGGAAGATCATTCATTATTTATGATGATTCGAGGAACACTACAAGTATTAGTTACTATCATATTTTTATTTTTCTACGTATTCAATATTTATGATGCGAAGAAAGTGGCGTCACACTGGAACTCTGGTATTCACGTAAATAAAACTTTCCGTGAACTTTTTAATAATGTATATAAAAATGGATTTCCATATTTATTAATTGTACCGGCATACTTAGCAATGATCTTTGCAATTATATTCCCAGTTCTCGTAACGATATTTATGGCATTCATGGACTACAGTATTATGAATATGCCACCGGCAAAATTATTAAGTTGGGTAGGTTTAGAAAACTTTCTTAATATATTCACTTTAAGTACTTTCCGTGATGCATTCACATCGGTATTCTCTTGGACAATTATTTGGACGCTATGTGCGACTACATTACAAATTGTTTTAGGAGTGTTCACAGCAGTCATTGCTAACCAACCGTTCATTAAAGGTAAACGTATTTTTGGGGTTATTTTCTTATTACCGTGGGCTGTGCCTGCGTTCATTACAATTATGTCATTCTCGAATATGTTTAACGATTCAGTTGGAGCCATTAACACCCAAGTTATTCCGTTTCTAAATAACTTTATCCCATTCATGGATATCGGACGAATTGCTTGGAAGACAGATCCTTATTGGACCAAAGTTGCAATTATTATGATTCAAGGTTGGTTAGGTTTCCCTTATATTTACGTTATGACGACAAGTATTTTACAAGCGATTCCTGAAGATTTATATGAAGCAGCCAAAATTGATGGCGCTGGAGCTATTAGACGTTTCCGTGACATCACAATGCCAACAGTCTTTGCTGTAGCAGCTCCAGTATTCGTCACTCAATATACTGGGAATTTTAATAACTTCACTATGATCTATCTATTTAATGATGGTGGACCCGGAAGTGCGGGTGGCGGGGCCGGACAGACGGATATCTTAATTTCTTGGATATTCAAGCTGACGACGAATAACTCCCCTCAATATTCACTTGCAGCTGCTTTAACAATCATCGTATCATTTATCGTTATTGGTGTGACGTTGATTGTATTTAAACGGACAAATGCATTTAACATGGAGGATGAATAATTATGAAGAAGAAAGGTTCAGCGAAAGCAAAAAGACTCATCGGACAGATCTTAACGTATTTATTTATGATTGTCTTATCGATTATTATCATGTACCCGCTTTTAGTAACAGCGAGTTCAGCCTTTCAGGCAGGTAATATCACGTCCTTCTCATTAGATTTAAATGCAACATGGACGTTAGATAACTTTAGACGATTATTCGATGAGACGATGTATGGTAGATGGTATGTCAACACATTAATCGTAGCCTTCAGTACAATGATTGTTCAAGTAACCATTGTTACTTTAGCAGGTTACGCATACAGTCGTTACCGTTTTATGGGACGAAAAAATAGTTTAATGATGTTTTTAATTATCCAAATGGTTCCAACAACCGCAGCTTTAACAGCCTTCTTCGTCATGGCTTTCTTATTAGATGCGATTAATGAATTTTGGTTCCTTTCATTCCTTTATATTGGTGGAGGTATTCCAATGAATACTTACTTAATGAAAGGATACTTTGATACAGTACCTTATGACTTAGATGAATCCGCAAAAATTGACGGTGCCGGACATATTAGAACGTTCTGGGAGATTGTAACACCACTGGTTAGACCTATGATCGCCGTTCAAGCTTTATGGGCATTCATGGGACCTTTCGGGGATTTCATGTTAGCTAGATTCTTATTAAGAAGTCAAGAATCATATACGGTCGCTGTTGGTTTACAAACTTTTATTAATGACACACGAAATCAACGTGTCGCACTATTTGCCGCTGGTGCAATCTTAATTGCGGTTCCAATCTCCATTCTATTCTTTATGTTACAAAAGAATTTTGTATCTGGATTAACGAGTGGCGGTACTAAAGGTTAGATAAGGAATGATTTATATGGCGCATGTATTTCCAATCAATTATTTTTTAACTGCATTCTCTGCAGTAAAAAGTTTTACACATAGACAGTATTTAATACACTGGCAAAAGTTAGTTGTCATGATTCTGCTCGCTTCGTTAATGATGATACCTTTATCATTACAGTTGGGTAGAACAACTAGCGCAGACTTAACAAACTATGTGCCTGAAGTGATGGATTATATCGACGAATCAGTCGTTCAAGAGTTAAATACTCTTGGTAATAGCGGAACAAATCTTATGATTACTGAAGATAAGATTATTAAAGAAAATGATGAATTCATTATTGGCTTAACACCTTCAATCGAAGCAGCTGAAACATTATTGAGTGATCGAGGAGGTATTATTTATACTTCTGATCAGACTATCTTTGGTGAAGACATCTCATCTCTGTTTTATCAACCTTATACAGGTGACAAGCCGATGAATGAAGTTGAAGACGTAGAGAATTTAAAAGAATTGATGTCACAACAATGGTTTTGGAGTAATCGAACATCGATTATCTTAACAAATTATATTCAATTAAGTGTTCTAATAATAGTGAGTCTGCTATTCTTAGTATTAGGATCAAGTTTCTTCTTATCCTTTATGCGAAAAAATGATATGTACGATATTAATTCGTTTTCTGAAGCTTTAACGATCGTCTTAAATTGTTTAGGGTTACCAACTGTCATGGCTATGGTGATTGGTTTAGTCAGTGGAAATCCAACAACCATGTTGACGGTTCAAGGATTATTGTTTGTTCTCATGTTAATGTGGGTTTATTGGAAAACACACTTTAATGAACATTATGTACAAAACAAATAAAGGATAATAATGGATTGCTACTACTAAAAAATAAAGGAGCTATACTATAATGGTTAAAATAAATTTAAATAATATTTATAAACAATACCCAGGAAATGATACTTATTCTGTTTCTGATTTTAATTTAGAAATCGATGATAAAGAGTTTATCGTCTTTGTCGGACCATCAGGATGTGGGAAATCAACAACACTTAGAATGATTGCTGGCCTTGAAGACATTACAAAAGGCGAGCTAGTTATCGATGAAGAAGTGATGAATGATGTTGAGCCAAAAGATAGAAACATCGCAATGGTGTTCCAAAACTACGCTCTTTATCCACATATGACTGTATTTGATAATATGGCTTATGGTTTAAAATTACGTAAATACTCAAAAGACGAAATCAAAAAGCGTGTCGATTCAGCAGCTGAAACTTTAGGTTTAACAGAGTTCTTAGAGCGTAAACCAGCAGCTTTGTCTGGTGGACAAAGACAACGTGTGGCACTAGGGCGTGCGATTGTTCGTGACGCAAAAGTGTTCTTGATGGATGAGCCATTATCAAACTTAGATGCGAAATTACGTGTTCAAATGCGTACTGAAATCGCTAGACTACATAACACATTAAACACAACTACGATATACGTTACCCATGACCAAACGGAAGCGATGACTTTAGCAACACGCATTGTCATCATGGACCGTGGGATTATTCAACAAATTGGTTCACCAAGAGAAGTATATGATCGTCCAGTGAACATGTTCGTAGCAGGTTTTATGGGATCACCTGCAATGAACTTCTTTAATGTAACTTATTCAAATGGACGTATCACAGATGGTAAAGAAATTGATGTTGAAGTATACGAACCTGCTCGTCGTCTATTAGAAGAGAAAGGCTACGAAGGAAAAGATGTCGTATTCGGTATTCGTCCAGAAGACATTAATGCAGAGCAAGTGGCACTAGACTTACACTCTGAAGCACGTGTTAACGCTGAAGTTGTAGTGTCTGAGTTAATGGGGTCTGAGACAATGCTTCACTCGAAAGTAGGAGATACAACGTTTGTTGCCCGTGTAGACGCACGTGATACTCATGGACCTGGCGAAACGGTAGAACTCGCTTTCAATATGAATAAAGGTCATTTCTTTGATGTAGACACAGAAGAAGTAATTAAAAAATAAAAGATTTACACTCGTTGAATGAATGATTGACACAATTACAAGTTGTCACCGATACATTCTTTAACGAGTGTTTTATTATAAATAGATGTAAAATAAAGGCATTTTCAATCGAAAAAATGGTATGATAATCATATAAGTAAATTGAAAAGGGAAGAGTTGAAATACATGACACAATATGTACACGCTAAAAAAATAATTTTAACCGACGAAGTCATTGAAGATGGCTACTTAGCTATAGAAGATGGCAAGTTCAATGGGATAACATTAGAGAAACCAACGGATGGCGACATCTTAGATTATTCTGAAGATACGATTGCACCCGGGCTTGTGGATACACATATCCATGGGTATGTGGGACATGATGTGATGGATAATGATTTCAAAGGGATTAAAGAGATATCAGAAGCACTGCTAGCGTGTGGTGTGACATCATGGCTACCTACGACGTTAACAGCGCCAACAGAGCAGTTAAACGACGTATGCCAAACAATCGGAGACAACTATGAAGATGTGGCAGGCGCAAAGATACGCGGTATTTTTCTAGAAGGACCATTCTTTACTGAAAAGTATAAAGGCGCTCAAAACTTAGCTTATATGAGTGATCCATCGATTGAAAAGTTAAAACATTGGAATGACTTATCGAAAGACTTAGTTAAGAAGATTGCGATTGCACCGGAACGTGATGGAGTAAAAGAATTTATCAAGTTCGCAAACACAATTGGCGTAAAAACAGCTTTAGCTCACAGTGATGCTAGTTATGAAGAAGCGAAAGAAGCCGTGGACGCTGGAGCAAATATATTTGTTCATACTTACAATGCCATGAGTGGACTTCATCATCGTAATCCTGGAATGGTTGGGGCAGCACTAGGCTTAGATAATGTCTTCGCAGAATTAATTAGTGATGGGCATCATGTTCACCCAGGAGCAGCTCAAGTCGTAGTTAAAGCTCGCGGACCTAAAGAAACGGTCCTTGTAACAGATTGTATGCGTGCAGGAGGCTTAGGTGACGGTGAATCAATGTTAGGGGAACTTGAAGTCGTAGTAAAAGACGGACAAGCTCGCCTGAAAGATGGTGGGAATCTAGCTGGATCGATTCTTCGCTTAAATGAAAGTGTACGGAATATGTTTGAATGGGGCATTGTGTCTCAAGCAGATGCTTTAAGAATGGCATCTTACTCCCCAGCTAAGTCAGTCGATATCGATGATGTATGCGGCCAAATTAAAGCAGGTTTAGATGCTGACTTTATAATTGTAGGAGAAGACCTAGAATTAAAAGCAACATTTTTAAATGGAGAACTAAAATATAAGCAATAAATATAAAGGTGGATTGTAATGGAAAAGATTAAGATAGGATCTTCACAACTGTCAGCCAGTCAATTAGGCTTAGGTTGTATGAGAATGGCAGATGAATCCAAAGAGAAAGCTGTTGAAGTCATTAATACGGCCTTTGAACAAGGAATTACACTCTTTGATCACGCAGATATTTATGGAAAAGGTCAATCGGAAATACTGTTCGCCCAAGCACTTAAAGATTCAGAAGTTAGACGAGAAGATATTATACTACAATCTAAAGTAGGTATTCGTGATGGCTACTTTGATTTCTCAAAAGATCATATTTTGAAGGCGACAGACGGTATCTTAGAAAGATTGGATACAGAATACTTAGATATGCTATTACTTCATAGACCCGATACCTTAATGGAGCCAGAAGAAGTGGCAGAAGCATTTGATGTATTATATATGAGTGGTAAAGTGAGATATTTTGGTGTTTCAAACCAAAATCCTGGGCAAATCAAGTTATTACAAAAACACTTGAATCGTCCACTTGTTGCCAATCAATTACAATTTGGACCCGCTCATACACCCATGATTGATGCAGGATTTAATGTGAATATGACGAATGACTTGTCAGTTAATCATGATGGAAGCATTCTTGAGTATTGCCGTTTAAATGATATTACGATTCAACCGTGGTCGCCGTTTCAAGTTTCATTGAGTGAAGGATTATTTATTAATCATCCTGATTATCAAGAAATGACTAAGGTGATGAGAAATTTAGCTGAACACTATAACGTTTCACTAGAAGCGATTGTGATTGCCTGGATTAATCGTCATCCAGCTAAAATGCAGACGATTGCTGGGTCGATGTCACCTAAACGTATTAAAGATATGAGTGAGGCTTTTTCAATTAATTTGACTAAGCAAGAATGGTATGACGTTTATAAAAGTGGCGGGAGGAAATTACCCTAAGTGATATTATTTTGTAATAGAGCGCTTTAATCGTATAATTAAAGTGAATAACAATAGGAGGTAAAGATCTATGTTTAATTTTTTTAAGAAGAAAGATAAAAAAGAAGTAGTAAAAGAAGTTAATGTCTATGCAATGTGTGACGGGGAATTTGTCAATATTGAAGATGTTCAAGATGAGGTTTTTGCTCAAAAGATGATGGGAGAAGGCTTTGCGATTAGACCTACAAATGGGACAATTAACTCACCTGTTGATGGTCAAGTTGATAATATCTTCCCAACAAAACATGCCGTGAGCTTCACTGTCGGTGAATTAGAAATCTTATTACATATGGGAATCGATACTGTATCACTGGAAGGTAAGCCATTTACAATTCTCGTAAATGAAAATACGCAAGTATCAAAAGGTGATAATATTGCCGATGTTAACCTAACTGAGCTTGAAGAGAACGAAAAAGATAAAGATATGATTATAGTATTTACAAACGGTGCAGAAGTTATTGATAAAATCGATGTTAAAGCAAGCGGAACAGTGTCAAAAGGTGATTTAGTAGCCACTATTAAATTAAAATAATAGATAATTAATTAGGAAACGGTTCTTAATTTGTTATATACTGTGCTTTAAGAGCATATTTATAACAAACAAGGACCGTTTTTATATTTCACAGGATTATAAATAAAAGGAGGCGAATGAATATGCGAATAGGCTTTATTTCAGATTTACATGTAGACAACTTTACATATGAAGTTCAAGACTATGTTGACGTATTGACAGAAGAAATAAAAAATAATGAATTAGAGATGTTTGTTATTGGTGGCGACATTGCGAATAGTTATAAGGTCACGACGCATTTTGTCGAAGCCTTACAGGAACAAGCGAATACTCTGGTGTACTTTATTCCAGGCAATCACGATTTGTGGGACCGAGAAACGGATAGAGAAGATATTAACACAATGGCTATCTACCAAAGATACAAAGAACATCCTCAATGTCTCATTGAATCTCCTAGAATGTTGACCAAACGTGTTGGCTTGGTCGGTCATACAACTTGGTATAATTATGTGAAATATAATAAAGAAAAATTTAGTTTAGACAAAATAAAAAAAGGACGCTATAAAGGAGTAACCTGGCAGGATAAAAAATATATCCAATGGCCGAAAGAAGATCCTGAAATGTCCAAATATTTTGCAGAGATTTTAGAAAAAGACATTCAAAAATTGGAAGCTGAGAGCTATATCTTAGTCACTCATATGGTTACTATTCCAGAATTTACGATGCCTTTACCTCACAGAGTCTTTGATTTCTTTAATGCTTATATTGCGACAGATGATATAAATCTCATATATGAAAAATATCCTATAGAGAAAAGTATTATGGGACATGTTCATTTTAGAGGGGAAGTTGAAAGAGAAGGAACGTTATACATCACGAATTCATTAGGTTATGTCAAAGAATGGCGCTCAAAGGACATGCGTAAAGAAATTCAAAATGCACTGACCATATACGATATAAAATGATAAAAAACACGATGAAAACACACTGAAAGCATTTGCAAAAATGTGAAAAAAGTGTAATATAAGATTGAAATCATCAGATGATATGGAGGAAGGGTAATGGAAGGGACTGCTAAGTCTTTAATTGAACAAACAAGTGAGTCTATCTTAAACTATATAATTACGAATAATTTAACCACAGGAGATAAGCTTCCAAACGAATATAAGTTAGCAGAAGAAGTGAATGTCGGGCGAAGTACATTAAGAGAAGCTGTTCGTACGCTTGTGTCACGTAATATTCTTGAAGTAAGACAAGGTTCAGGAACTTATATCAGTGAGAATACAGGAATTGTTGATGATCCACTTGGCTTTAGCTTCGTTAAGGATACACTTAAACTAACAGAAGACTTATTTGAGATTAGATATCTTTTAGAACCACGTGTTGCTGCTCTAGCTGCAACAAATGCAACAGACGAGCAAATTGAAGAATTAGACAAAATACGTTTGGAAATCGAAGAAAAAATTGGCGCATTTAGTGATGAGCATATTGAGAAGGATATTGAATTTCACAAGTTAGTTTCTGAAATGAGTGGCAACGTAGCTATGTCAAACTTAGTTTCGATAATTAATCAATCGATTTCTCGTTATTATGATTACTACACAAGTAACCGAATCAAAGACGAAACGATTGTATCGCATAGAGAGATTATGGATGCAATTAAAAGTAGGGATCCGATTTTAGCGGAAGATGTGATGCGAATTCATATTGTAACGAACCGCAGAAGTTTATCACAAAATAAGAAAAACAACTTGAAAAAAGAATAAAAAGTAGACAAACTTGAAAAACACCACTGAATGTAGTGACCCTTAAAAATGGACTTTAATCGAATATTTTTCTAAGTGGCTTGTCACCTATTCAATATAGGTGACAAGCCACTTAGTTTTGTATTAATACATTCGTGATTGTACCAGTAAATATATGATCTGATTCGTGCTTCTAACTCCCCGATACTTTCAATTGTTTCACCGCAGTACATTTCTTACTTCAATAAACCAAAAAAGTTTTCCACCGGTGCATTATCTAGACTGTTCCCTCCTGAACATATTCACTTACCAGAATAAGAAAAAGCATTACACCCAGAACGTGGCGAAGATGATTTCTTACCAGCGTCATTAAACAAAACTTTATTAGACGAATTATTACGTGGTAAAGTTGGATTTAACGGTATTATCGTAACAGATGCTTCACACATGGTAGCGATGGCTGCTTCATTACCTCGTCGTGAAATGTTACCAACAGCGATTGAAGCTGGATGTGACTTATTCTTATTCTTCAATGATCCAGACGAAGACTTCCAATGGATGAAAGAAGGACTAGAAAACGGTCTATTAACTGAAGAACGTTTACACGATGCAATTCGTCGTACTTTAGGTCTTAAAGCTAAAATTGGTTTACATAATACTCCACGTGAAGAAATTATGTTACCGAAAGAAGAAGCTCTATCAAGAATCGCAACAGAAGCTAACACAGAAGTTGTTCGTGAAGTTGCAGATAAAGCAATCACTTTAGTTAAAGATAAACAAAAAGATTTATTCCCAGTAACACCAGAACGTTACAAACGTATCTTATTAGTACCAGTATCAGGTATTAAAGGTGGATTCGGTGCTATGATCGCTGGTAATAAACCAAAAGCACATGACCACTTGAAAGCATTATTAGAAGAACGTGGACATGAAGTATCAGTTTGGGAATCAACTGAAGATAAAATCATGAAGTTACCTGAAGAAGAACGTGGAGCAGCTATTGCGAACGTTTATGCTCAAAAACAATCCATTTTAACTTAACTGAAAATTATGATTTAATCATTAACGTAGGGATGTTAACAGTGCTTGTACTATCCAACGTACTATTTGGCCAACATCTAAAAGTACTCCAGATAGTCCATTCTATGTTCGCGAATTTCCAACTATTTATGTTTCAGTTCAAAATCCATTCGATTTAGCTGACTTTCCACAGGTAGGTACATACATTAATACTTAAGATGGTATGTTAGTAACAATGGAAGAACTAGTTATGAAATTAGCTGGCGAATCTGAATTCCAAGGCGCAAGCTCAGTAGATCCATTCTGTGGTTTATGGGATACAAAACTTTGGAGAGATAGAAAATAATATAACTAAATCATTCAAAATCTCCTAATCCAGCAAGTATCTCCCCCGGTGCTTGCTGGGTTTTTTTGTCTGAAATATTTCTTAAATGACCTTTTATTCAATTATATGTTAAGATATGGTATGAAAGAAAATAAGAATTCGTCTATATAAAACAAGGAGGACAATGATAATGGCTAAAGTAGAAAGTTTTTCGTTAGATCATAACAAAGTAAAAGCACCTTATGTAAGATTAGCGGGTAAAGAAGAGCATGAAAAGGGAGCAGTAATTGAGAAGTATGATTTAAGATTTCTGCAACCTAACAAAGATGCTTTACCAACCAGTGCTGTTCATACATTAGAGCACTTCTTAGCAATTCATATGCGTGATGAAATCGAAGGTCTTATTGATATCTCGCCAATGGGTTGCCGTACTGGTTTCTACATGGTTGCTTGGAATGATCACAGTCCAGAAGAAATTGCAGAAGCATTAAAGAAAGTCTTAAATATAATTATTGAAGCAGATGTGATTGAAGCAACTACAGCAATCGAATGTGGAAATTATAAAGACCACTCTTTATTTTCAGCAAAAGAATATGCAAAACAAGTATTGAATGACGGAATTAGTATCGAGCCATTTGAACGTAAAGTTATTTAATTTGAACAAAAAAAGGGCAATTCCAAACGGAATTGCCCTTTTGCTCATGTATCAAAACATTATATTAATTTACGTTTTTAATTTCTTGTTCTAAATGCCAGATATCACGGTTATATTCATTAATTGTTCTATCTGAAGAGAAGAATCCTGCTTTAGCAATGTTTATTAATGCTTTACGAGTCCATGTATCGTGGTCTTCGTAATCTTCATAAACTTTCTCTTTGATTTCAATGAATTCTTCAAGATCAATTAAAGCCATGAAGTAATCTTTGTTAATCATGTCATAATGTAAGCGAGATAAGCGACCTTCGTCACCTAATTCAAGCATCTTAGGATCCATTAAGAAATCAACTAACGGTTTAATTGTTTCGCGTTCATAGTATGAACGAGCGTTGTAACCATTTGTAGCATATAAATCTACGATTTCCTCACTTCGTTTACCGAAGATATAGATATTTTCCTCACCAACTAAATCGGCAATCTCAACGTTAGCACCATCTAAAGTACATAATGTTAAGGCACCATTCAGCATGAATTTCATGTTACCTGTTCCACTTGCTTCTTTAGATGCGAGCGAAATTTGTTCTGAAATGTCTGTAGCCGGAATTAAGTACTGTGCATGCGTTACGTTATAGTTTTCTACCATAACTACTTGGAAATGCTCATTGACCTCATCATCATTGGCGATAATTTCAGATACAGTTAAGATAGCATGGATAATATCTCTTGCGATTGTATAAGCTGCTGCAGCTTTACCACCAAAGATAATTGTAATTGGTGTTTTTGGAATATTACCATTCTTAATGTCATTGTATTTATGAATGATATAAAGTAATAACATTTGTTGACGTTTGTATTCATGAATACGTTTGATATGAACATCAATAATTGAATGTTCGTTAATCGTAACATTTTGCATAGTTTCTAATCGATGACTTAGACGTTGTTTATTATTAAACTTTATTGCACGCAATTTAGTAAGGACATTTTCATCATCTTTAAAGTCTAATAATGGTTCTAGATTCGCTGAAGTTCTCCACTCATCTGAAATAAGGTCATCAATGAAGTCAGCAAGTTCTTTATTTGCGTCCATAATCCAACGACGGAACGTAATACCGTTTGTTTTGTTAATAAATTTATTCGGATAAATATCAAAGAATGCTTTTAATTCTGAATTTTTTAAGATTTCAGTATGTAATGCAGCCACTCCATTGATACTGTAACCATAATGAATAGCCATATGTGCCATATGTACACGGTCGTGTTCATCAATAATTGATACGGCGTGATTATTAGGGAATTCATCTTTTTTACGATTATCTAATTCACGGATAATGTTCGCAATTTCTGGCATAACTTGTTCTAATTCATCTATTGGCCATTTTTCTAAAGCTTCAGCTAAGATTGTATGGTTAGTGAATGCTGTCATTGTTTGAGTGATTTGAATGGCTTCATCAAAATCAATACCACGTTGTGTTAATAGACGAATCATTTCTGGAATAACGAAAGCAGGGTGAGTATCGTTAATTTGAATGACTGCATATTCTGCTAAATCGTGTAAATTACTTCCACGAGCAACAGCTTCATCAAGAATCAACTGCGCACCGTTCGATACCATATAGTATTGTTGGAAAATTCTTAATAATTCTCCTTCACGGTCTGAATCATCAGGGTATAGGAATAATGTTAAGTTTTCTTCGATATTAGTCTTATCAAAGTGAATCGTTCCTTCTTCGATAATATCACTTGTTACTGAATCTAAGTCGAACAGTCGTAATCGATTTCGAGTATCGCTATTATAACCTAAGACATCGATATCATATAAAGTTGATTTTAGAGTAAAGTTATTAAATGGCACTTCATATGATTTTTCGTTTTTGATTAACCATGATTCTTCCGTAATCCATGGATCAGGGAGTTGAGTTTGTTGGTTATCTTTAAAGACTTGTTTAAATAAACCAAAATGATAATTCAGTCCAACACCATCACCATTAATACCTAAAGTTGTAATTGAATCGACAAAACAAGCTGCTAAACGACCTAATCCACCATTACCTAATGAAGGTTCTAATTCTGCTTGCTCAATGTCCATGATGTTTTTACCATTGGCGATTAACTCATTGTTTACTTCATCGTAAATACCTAAGTTTAAAAGGTTAGTTGATAATAATTTACCAATTAAGAACTCCGCACTAAAGTAGTATAATTTCTTCTTTTTGTCATCATTTGTAGGTAATTCACGTGATTTGTCACGAACAAGATCTAGTAAGACCTTATACATCTCTTGATCCGAACACTCACGAATCGGCTTATCAAAGTTATCTAAAACATAATTTTCTAAAATACTCATTTTGAACTCCTTTATGGGTTGATTTATTTTAAGTAACGTACTACATATATATTACTGATTATAAAAGTAAATAGACACTAATAACTCTTATATATCTGTTTCCACATCATCTAATTCTGGTGCTGGGTGATACTCACCTTTAGTGTCTGATGCTTCCAACTCAACGTATTCATCCGTATTTTCTTCATTTTGCTCAGGGTTATATTGTTGAGGTGCACGGAAGTACTCGACAGTGAGTTTAGTTAATGACTCTTTAAGAGGTTCATCAATCGCACCGTCTAACATACGCCATTGCCAGTTATGCCCAATGGTTGATGGTTCATTCATTCGGGCACTATTATCTAAATCGAGTAAGTCTTGCATTGTGTAAATGGCGAAATCACTCACAGAAGAAGCGATTCCACGGTTTAATGCCTCAGAGATTTTTTCTCCAGAGCGTCTGTTTAAGTAAGAATCTAACTGGTCTCTCATTGCTTGGTTCGTAGTATCTTCATACCATCCACGAGCAGTCATATTATCATGCGTTCCCACATAGGCTGCAGTATTCGGAATGTAGTTATGAGGTAGTTCGATACTATCCTCGAAACCATTAAAACCAAATTGTAAAATCTTCATACCAGGATAACCAGTCTTATCACGCATATCAATAACTTCTTGAGTCATGAAACCTAAGTCTTCAGCAATAATATTTAGTTCACCAAGGGCATCAGTAATATGTTTGAATAAGTCATAGCCAGGACCTTTTGTCCATTGACCCGCTGCCGATGATTTTGATCCGTAAGGAACTTCCCAGAAAGATTCAAATCCACGAAAATGGTCAATACGAACAACATCGTATAGATTAAAGCTTTCTTTTAATCTCCAAATCCACCAGTCATAGCCATTTTCCTTCATATATTCCCAATCATAAATTGGATTCCCCCAGAATTGCCCGTCATCTGAAAAGCTATCTGGCGGTGTTCCAGCAACATGCGTTGGTTCTACTTTGTTCTTCATCTTGAAGTATTGAGGTGTTGCCCACATTTCTACACTATCTCTAGATACGTAGATAGGGATGTCCCCAACAATTTGAATGTGATTATCATTCGCATATTTCTTTAATTGATTATATTGTTTAAAGAATAAATATTGAGTCACTTTATGATAATTAATTTGATCACTGAGTGTCTCACGATATTCCTTCATTGTTTCAGGTTCTCGATTAATACTCGCTTCGTCCCAGTTATACCAAGGTTCTTCATTGAAACTTTCTTTAATACTCATAAATTCACTAAAATCAATGAGCCAATCCTTATTTGCTTCTTCAAAGCGGTAGTAATCGTCAAAGTCACCCAGTTCAATAAACCGTTTCACAGCTTTTTCTAAGATAGGGCGTTTAACTTTGTAAATTAAACTATAATCCACTTTTTCGGGATCATCTCCAAAGTTGACCGATTCATAATCATTTTTCTCTAATAAACCATCTTCTTCCAAAAGAGTATAGTCTATAAAATACGTATTACCCGCAAAAGCTGAAAAGGACTGATAAGGCGAGTCACCGTAACTGGTTGTTGTTAACGGAAGAATTTGCCAATGAGTTTGTTTCGTCTCTTTTAGAAAATCAACAAAATCATAAGCAGATTGTCCAAATGTTCCAATGCCAAAAGGGCCTGGCAATGATGATATGTGCATTAATACACCACTTGTACGTGTCAAATTGTATAACCTCCTACTAAAATAATTTTCTTGTATCCTTTCCGTTATGCAAAAGCTTTCGCTAAGATAACTGAAAACTCTTACATAACGAAAAGGAGATGTAATAATTAATACAATTCCATTATAAGAGAGAAACAAATAAAAAACAAACGTTTTCGTAATGAAAGCGATTAAAATATTTTATTACAGACTGTGATTGCTTTAAGGACAATGTTTTAGTATAATTAAAAAAACGCAATCGTTTGCGTAAAAGGGACGAATTATCAGATTGAGGTGTAAAAATGTCAGTAACAATAAAAGATGTTGCTAGAGTAGCAGGAGTTTCTCCCTCTACTGTTTCTAGGGTTATATCAAATAGCCCATCAATCAGTGAAAAGACAAAGACAAAAGTTAGAACAATTATGGATGAATTAAAGTATTATCCAAATATGAACGCAAGAAGTCTTGTTAATAGTACCTCACGTATTATTGGCTTAGTATTGCCAGATAATACAGATACATTCTATCAAAATCCATTCTTTCCAACTGTATTACGTGGTATGAATGAAGTGGCGAATGAAGAAAAGTATACATTACTTTTAAGTTCAGGAAATACGGAAGATGAGAGACTTGATCGAATTAAGACTATGGTATTTGGTAAACAAGTCGATGGATTGATTTTTCTTTATTCAAAAATAAATGATAAAATTATTCACTTCTTAAAAGAAATTAATTTTCCATTTGTTGTTATTGGAACGCCAACAATTAAGGCGGTGAACTCAGTGGATAATGACAATGAAGGCATGTCATATGAAATAACTTCTCAAATTATTAAGCAAGGCAGGAAAAAGATTGCTTTTGTTGGGGGAGAGAAGTCGTTAAACTTTATCGAATTAAGATATGAAGGGTATCGTAAAGCGCTTGAAGAGCATGGAATAGAAGTGGATCAGTCGCTTGTATTCAATGAGTTTCAATTCCTATCAAACGTAGGATATCAGTTAGTTGAAAAATTATTAGAATTGCCCGAATTAGATGGGGTGGTTATAGCTGACCAGCTGGTTGCTCGGGGGATTCGTTCTGGCTGGGAAACAGCTGGAAAAGAGCCTATTCCAATGGCAACTTTTAAAGCATATGAGTCTTATAAATCTTGTGAAAAGTACGAGTTATTCGTGGATATTAATGCTCAAAAATTAGGGAATAGCGCACTGTCGATGCTTTTAGACATAATTACATTTAAGCATGCAGAGAATAATACACAAAGATATATCCAAGAAATTGTCGAAGCAGAACTAGTCTTATAATCAGCTGTACCAAAAAGCTCCTCATTTAACCCAATATCAGGATTAAATGAGGAGCTTTATTAAATATTAGTTTACTTATAACGATTTTCAAGTTGTGACATCCACCAGCCTAAAAGAGCACCCAGAGTGAATAATACAAAACACATCAAGAATTCTAAAAAGCTAAAGACAGCGTATTTTGAACCAAGAGGTACAATCATTAAAGTTGATGCCAACACAATTCCAACGATAAAGTGGAAGAATTCACTATAATTTGTACTGAAAATCTTCTCAATCACTCTAGCAAGTAATAAAATAGTGATTAAACCACCAATTCCGATTGGAATAATGATAACCAAATCAAAAGTTTTAAATCCGTCTGCCATTGCTTGATATAATCCCATATATAGAATAAAGTTTGATGGGCTCATTCCGGGGATTAAGATTCCCAAAGCAATTAAAGCACCACAGACCATCCAAGCAATAAAACTTGGTTGAACCGCACCATTGAATAGCTGATTCCCAAAACCAAGTAGAATAATACCGAAAACAAAAGCGATGATCATAATTATATAATCTTTTCTATCACGCCCTTCTTTTCCAGCTTCAGCCCAAAGAGCCGGAGCGGTTCCAACAATAGCACCAATAAAGAACCAAGTAATAATGACTTCGAAAGAACCAAGTAAATAACTGATTCCCCAAGAAAGAATGGCAATACCTACCAACGCCCCAATACCAACCGGTAAAAAGAAGCGAACATTTTCTTTAAAGTTTTTAGTAATATTAGCTAAAAAATTAATGATTCTTTCATAGATACCGAAGATTGCTGCGAGTGCACCCCCGCTGACACCAGGAACAATAAAGCCTGATCCAACAAACATACCTTTTACGAAACGAAGCAACCAACTTTGGTTATCGTTTTTTTCATTTTTTTCCATTGTTACCTCCATTAATATGACAATAAATATTAAATAGAATTCAAGTTTTTTCTATCAAATTTTATCACTCACTGTCCAATTATACTTAAAAGTTGAATGATGAGCAAATCAAAATAGTTGAAATTATGAGGAATGTAACGTATAAATAAATTAGGTAACAAATAGGAGTGAAAAAATGGAAAACAATATTTTATATTATAGTGATGTATGTCCAGACACCAAATCGTTTCTAAATGAGTTGAACCGTTTAGAGGTTCGTTTCAAAAGTGTGAATATCACTGAATCGATTTCCAACCTAAAAGAATTCTTGGCAGTTCGGGATAATGAAGCTGTCTTTAATGATAAAAAAGAAACGAATCAAGTAGGTATCCCAGTATTAGTAACAGAAGATAAAGATTACCTTTTTGATGGGGACCAATTAAGAAATAAATTTGAAAATTAGTCATATATAAAGTTTTTTAAGTGAGGCGTAACATCCTCACTTAAAAGACTTTTTTTTACAAAAAAATAATTATTTTAGCTGATTATAAGCTATAATATAGTTACAAATAAAAGGATGGTGTTAGTATGAAGCAAGAAAAGATAGATAAATTAGTCGAAGAAGCAATAAATATTAAGCCTAATTCGTACTCCCCTTATTCAAATTTTAGAGTCGGTGCAGCCATCGAAATGAATGATGGAGAATTATTTACCGGGGTAAATATTGAAAACGTTTCCTTTGGTGCAACTAATTGCGCAGAACGTAGCGCAATTTTCACAGCAATCAGTCAAGGCTATCAACCTAAAACAATTAAAGCGATTGCGGTTTCAGGCGATACAGATGAATTTCTACCACCTTGCAGTATTTGTCGTCAAGTGATGGTCGAATTTTGTGAACCTGAGACACCAGTATACTTAACGCGTAAAGATGGTAAAGTCTTAGAAACTAGTGTGGAAGGTTTAGTACCATTTGCATTCTCAACGATGGATATGTAAGGCCAATAATTTGTTTGTCATTCGTTTGTCTGATATATTTAATTTATTATAAATGAGGAGTGAGGGAATGGCACAAACATTACTACATGCTTGTATTCGTGTACAAGATTTAAAAGCATCAAAAGAATTCTATATGGGTGTATTTGATTTTGAAGTGAGTCGCGAGAAAGATTTTCCGGAAGATAAATTTACTTTATCATACTTAACGGTTCCTGGAAGTGATTTTGAATTAGAGCTTACTTACAATTACGATTCAGAAACTTATACAATCGGTAATGGATTCAGTCATTTAGCTTTAGGTGTTGATAACTTAGAAGAAACTTTCGAAAAAGCAAAAGCATCTGGCTATGAAATGACCGAAATGAAATCTTTATCAGATAATTCAACTACATACTTCTTTATTACAGATCCAGATGGATACCGTTTAGAAGTAATGTCTAACAAATAACAAGACACCAAAAAACCGCTACAAGCTTGAATTCAAGCTTGTAGCGGTTTTTTGGGTACTTCTATTTTTAGTCAAAGACCACTTCATGAACTGCAGTTTCTTCAGCATTTTGAATTTCAATCATATTTACAACATTTTTTGTCGGGTTATGGTTTTCATCAAAGATAAAGTCGCCGGTAATTCCAGAGAATTCTTCAAGATTTTCAAGCGCTTCATTGACTGCAACTGGGTCATCACTACCTGCTTGTTCAATGGCACTCTTAAGCATATAAATTGTGTCGTAAGCTAGAGCAGCAAACATATCTGGATCTGAGTCAAATTGATCACGGTATTTTTCAACAAATTCGTCTTCATCTTGAATAGGGTAAAGTGAAGCGTAGTAAACGTTATTCATATTCTCAGCGCCAGCCAATTCATAAATAATATCATTACCGAATCCATTAGAACCTAATATTGGAGCATCGATACCAAACTCGCGAGCTTGTTTAACAATTGGACCAGCAGTTTGATAAAAGGCTAGTATAGTAATTGCATCAAAATCTTGAGCAGCAATGTTTGAGATAATCGCACTAAAGTCATTCATCTCCGGTGTGAAAGTTTCAGTATGGACAATCTCTCCTTCATAACCTTCAACAAAATTATCATATAGCCCAGAACCATAATCACTTGAGTTATCATATAGAACGACCATCTTTTCTGCTTCCATATTTTCGTATCCAAATTTAGCAATCCCAGAACCCTGGAATGAATTTGGCCATGATGAACGGTATACGAAGGGCTGAACATTTCCATCGTCATCAAAGGTAATATCATTATTAGTCACTGATGGAGAAATTAATGGGATTTGATATTCATTTGCTGCTGGGATTGCTGCTTGCATTTGACTTGTTGTCGCAGGACCAATCATTGCAACAACATCATCTTGGGTTGCTAAACGAGTCGCAATCATGGCAGCTTCTGTATCATCTGATTTAGTGTCGTACTCAACGATATTAAAAGGACGACCCATCACTCCGCCATCTTCATTAATTTCTTCAACCGCCATCTTAATCGCGTTGGATTGTGTAATTCCGTATGCTGCTACGGCACCGGATAATTCATAAATAACACCTAGATTAATTGGATCTTCGTCCTGGGCAAAAGCTGTAAAGGTAGGTGTGAATGCACTAGTAGCAATGGTAGCAGTAGCAATAATTTTTGTAAGTTTTTTTCTAATTGAATTGAACATTTAAGTTCCTCCTAGTTTAATTTGGTAAATTGTGTATTTTAAAGTCATATATAAGTCCGATAAATCTGATAAGTCTGATAAGCTATCCACGTTTACCACCTCATTTATTTAGTAATAGTCAACAAAAAAAACGAGCCTGAGTTATTCAGGCTCGTCATGTGACATGAGCCCGTATTCACGAAGAATAGGACTCTAATCATTAATGATTAAAATCCTAAGGCATGTCTAATAATAAAGCTATATTTTGGATAGCAAAGCATCGCTGAATGTTAGATTGAATATTTGGGTTAGATTTTTGCATAATACTTTGCCTCCTTTTTGTTGATAAAGTAAGTGTATAATAATTAAAATTAAAAATCAACACTTATTTTAATCTTAATCTAATAAACCTGGCACATCACCGCCAAAGAATGGTAGATATAGTTTCCTATCTTCATAAAGGGAAAATTAATTAATTAAAAAAGTATTTATGAAACAGATTTCATCGCTGAATTAAAATCTTTTATGAAAACTTTAACTATATAAATTAAATAAAACTCAAGATAAAATTAAATTAATGAGTACAAATAAAAAAAAGAAATTGATTTAATCATAATCTAATTAAATTCGTTAAAAAAGTAATTGCTAAAAAATGATAATGCTATATAATAGTATTATGCGATGAGTCGAAAAGCGATCAGGTAGATTGCAAGGTGATATACTACTGACTAACATCAACGTCGGGAAGACGAGTATAGCAAGCTCTCTGCTGTGAACAGAGACTTCGATTAATTATATTAATTTCGCCGTTCGAATAAAACCACGAAGAATTAATTCTTCGTGGTTTTTTTGTGCCATAAACGAATTTAATTGTTAAGAAAATGTAAATTTTCATTTTTTGATTAAATAAAAATGAGATATAGGTTATAATGAAAATATGAACATTGTTAAATATATTTTATTACAAAATATTGTTACGGGAGTTAACAGAATGATACAGAAAAAAGCGCTTTCATGTTATAATAAAACTATAGTACTAGATGCTAATAAGGAGGGGATTAAATGAATAGTGAACTTGCCAAAGCTTCGAATTTTGAAAAGGATATTTATTTTTTCAATCAAGGAACCCATAGACAAGCCTATAAATTTTTAGGAAGTCAGCGGGTTGAAGACGGCAATAAGATTGGTTACCGATTTAATGTTTGGGCACCATACGCGAAACAAGTATTTATTCAAGGTGACTTTACAAATTGGAATTTGAAGGAATTAGAATATATTGATGGCGGCATTTGGTCAATATACTTTAATGAAGATTTAAAGGGGCAACATTATAAATATGGTATTGATAACGGTGTCGGACATATTGAATATAAGATGGATCCCTTTGCCTACCGACACGAGACGGCACCGAAAGATGCGTCAATTGTTTGGGATTTACCCGACTATGAGTGGAATGACTCAAGTTGGATTAAAAAACAGCGTGAGAAGAACATACTAGAAGAACCTTTACAAATTTATGAGGTGCATTTTAGTTCTTGGCGTCAACATACAGATGGAAGAAGTTATAGTTTCCAAGAACTTGCTGAAACATTAGTACCTTATGTGAAGAAGATGGGTTACACGCATATCGAGTTTATGCCATTAATGGATCACCCCTTAGACGCCTCTTGGGGTTATCAAATCACTGGATTTTATGCAGTGTGTGGACGATATGGAACGATTGATGAATTAAAAGAATTCGTCGATTACGCTCATCAAAACGGCATCGGCGTTCTTATAGATTGGGTTCCAGGACATTATTCACGAAATTCAAATGGGTTAGCATATTTTGATGGTACACCAACGTTTGAATACCAAGATTTGAATAAAGCGAATAATGTTGGCTGGGGAACACTTAATTTTGACTTAGGGAGAACTCAAGTTCAAAGCTTCTTAATGTCCAACGCATTATTCTGGTTAAAAGAGTTTCACATAGATGGCATTCGAGTGGATGCCGTATCTAATATGCTTTACTTAGATTTTGATGAAGGGCCGTGGACTCCAAATGAAGAAGGAACGAACATTAAGCTTGAAGGTGTTGATTTCTTACAGAAATTAAACACCGTTGTTCATGAAGAATGGCCCCAAGCAATCATGATGGCTGAGGAAAGTACTAATTGGAACGGCATCACAAAGAGTGTCGAGGAAGGTGGCCTTGGTTTTGACTTCAAATGGAACATGGGTTGGATGAATGATACGTTGAAATTCTTTGAGATGGATCCACTCTATCGGCCAAAAAATTTAACATTGATTACCTTTGTTTTCATGTATCAGTTAAATGAAAACTATATCCTACCATACTCACATGATGAAGTCGTACATGGTAAGAATTCTATGTTAGGTAAAATTCAAGGAGACCGCTACAATCAATTCGCAACATTGAGACTAATTCATGGTTATATGATGGCTCAACCTGGTAAAGTACTGCATTTCATGGGGAATGAAATTGGTCAATATTTAGAGTGGCGATACTATAACGAATTAGAATGGATTGATTTGGAAAGAGAATACAATAGTGAATATCAACACTACATGAGTACTTTAAACCATTTAGGTCTTAAAGAAAAATCACTGCATGAATTGGATCATTCCGTAGATGGGTTGACGGTATTAGATGCAGATAATTATGACGAAGGTGTTTTAACCTTTATTAGACATAGTAAAAAAACAAATGATTTTTTAATAATTATTTGTAACTTCGTTCCTGTACAAAGAGAAGATGTTCGCATTGGCGTTCCATTCGAGGGTACTTATGAAGTTTTATTAAATTCAGAAATGAAAGAATTCGGTGGTGCGTGGGTTGACCCGATAGCAGATTTAAAAACCGAAGCAATCGACACAAATGACCAACCGTTTTCGATTAAGACGATTATTCCTGCTACTTCAGTCCTTTACATCCGTCCCAAACGTATTTCAGGCGTAAAGAAATAGGAAAGGAGATAGAATATTGGTTAACATAGTTAAACCGTCTCGCCAACGATCAACAATATTCTAACTGTAAAATGAAACATGAAATGATAGCAATGATTTTAGCTGGTGGACAAGGAACTCGATTAGGAGTCCTGACGAAGAATATCGCTAAACCAGCCGTACCTTTTGGTGGAAAGTATCGAATTATTGATTTTGCTTTAAGTAATTGTGCTAACTCTGGAGTTAAAAACGTTGGGGTTGTTACGCAATACCAACCATTAGAGTTAAATGAACATATTGGAAAAGGTGCTTCTTGGGGCTTAAATAGTCGTGATGGTGGAGCAACCATACTACAACCTTACTCAAGTACAGATGGCGAAAAGTGGTTTAAAGGAACTGCGAACGCTATTTATCAAAACATAAGTTATATAGACTCTTTAAATCCTGACAACGTCTTAATTTTATCAGGAGACCATATTTACAAGATGGATTACAGTGAAATGTATAATTTCCACGTTGAGAATAATGCAAGTTTAACAGTTGGGGTTATCCCAGTTGATATGAGCGAAGCATCACGTTTCGGAATTATGAATACAGATCACAGTAACCGCATTATTGAATTCGAAGAAAAACCAGCAGAGCCAAAGAGCAACTTAGCTTCAATGGGAATTTATATCTTTGACTGGCCAACACTTCGTAGATATTTAGTGAAAGATTCAGCTAAAGACCGTGTATTAGAAGACTTTGGTCATGATGTTATCCCAACATATTTAGATAACGCTGAGAACTGTTTTGCTTATTCATTCGAAGGTTACTGGAAAGATGTAGGAACGATTGAAAGTCTATGGGAAGCGAATATGGGATATTTAAACCCTGATCATCCATTAAATGAAACGCGAAATTCTTGGAGAGTCTACACATCAAATAAAGTAACGGGTGCTCAGTTCTTAACTGAAGATGCAGAAATTTCGAATGTTTTAATTGTAGACGGAAGTTATGTAGCTGGTAAAGTGTCAGATTCAATTATTTCACAAGACGTAACCGTTTCTCATGGTACTACAGTATCAAATTCAGTCATTATGTCTGACGCTGTCATTGGAGAAAACTGTGAGATAGATTACGCAATCATTGGTGAAGGTGCAGTGATCGCAGACGGAGCGAAAGTTGTCGGAACAAGAGATGAAATTGCTGTAGTTGGATTTTATGATAAGGTAGGAGGCCCAAAGAATGATGGCGAAAAATAATATTTGTGCAATTATAAATTTAACAGAAGATACAACTCAACTAAAACCCTTAACAAACAATCGTCCTATCGCTGGATTACCATTCGCAGGACGTTACCGTATTATTGACTTTATGCTTTCAGACTTAGCGTATGCTAAGATTGAATCTGTCGGATTATTCATTGGTGAATCTGGTCGTTCTATTTATGACCACGTTCGTTCAGGAGCTGCTTGGGATTTACAATCTGAAGTCAGTGGAGGTATATTTACTTTCTCACACCAAGATTGGAAGAAAAACCATCCAAAATCTCATGAACATGAAGATTTTTATTATAACCACCGCTTATTTTTAGAGAGATCAAATGCAGATTATGTCTTTGTTGCCGGAAGTAAAATTATTGCTAACGTTGATATTCTTGCAGTTAGACAACAACATATCCAAAACGATAAAGGTGTAACTGTTGTTTACAAACACTTCGATGAGAACCAAGTTTCAGACGATGAAATGTTAGCACATGGTATTGTCTTTAATGGCGATGAGATTGAGAAATTCACAAACTATGTTGTACCAAGTCAAACAGGGAAAGTAAATCTTGGTTTAAATATGTACTTCTTAAGTGTTGATAAGATGCTAAGTATCTTAGATCAAGCCACTGAAGACGAAGTTTATCTAGAACTTAATGAATTATTACAACATTATGCGACAGCTTGTTCATTAAACGGATTTGAATATACTGGTTATGCTTCAAATATTGATACAATTGATAAATACTACAAAGCGAATATGGATTTATTAAGTTTCCCAACTTTTTCTTCATTATTCCAAACGAGCATTCCAATTTTAACAAAATCAAAACACGGATCACCCACTTACTATGCTCCTGAATCAAAAGTAAGTGAGTCATTTGTTGGGAGTGATACATTTATTTCAGGAACAGTTAAACGTTCAGTTTTAAACCGTCGTGTGGTTGTAGAAAAAGATGCTACTGTACTTAATAGTATCCTTTTACAGGGAACAAAAGTCGGTGAAGGTGCTCAAATTGACTATGCAATCATCGATAAGAATACGGTTGTGGAACCAGGTGCTAAAATTATTGGAGCACCCGATGATATAAAAGTTATTGGTAAAAATTCACACGTATTAGCAGACTAGGAGGGTAAAAATGAAGGTTTTATTTGCTTCAGCTGAATCAGCACCATTCTTTAAGTCTGGAGGACTAGGGGATGTTGCTTCGGCATTACCTAAGGAATTAGTTAAACAAGGCGTTGATATTCGAGTTGTATTACCGAATTACACAAAGATGCCAGAAAAATACAAAAGCCAATTAGAGGAGCATTCTCATTTCCGTTTTCAATTAGGAAACAAAAACGTATACTGTGGAATCAAAACATTGAAACATGATAATGTCATGTACTACTTTATAGATAATTTAAGTTATTTTGATCGACCCGATTTATACGGTGAGTGGGATGATGGCGAGCGCTTTGCTTACTTCTCAACTGCTATTATAGAAATGATGGAAGTAGTAGACTTCATTCCAGATATTATTCACTGTAATGATTGGCAAACAGCAATGATACCAGCCATGTTAGTGGATAGATATCATTGGAAGAATGCCTTGAAGTCAATTCGTAAAGTGATTACGATTCATAATATTCGCTTCCAAGGAATTTATGATCCAAATATATTAACGAATGTCTTTGGGACAAGTTATAACACTTTTACGGATGACGGCGTTAAATATAATGAATTAGTTAACTATCTAAAAGGTGGAATTAATTTCTCTGATCGTGTAACAACCGTCAGCCCAACTTACGCGAATGAAATTACGACACCTGAATTTGGTGAAGGTTTAGACGCTGTGATTCGTCATAATCGTTGGAAATTACGTGGGATTATTAATGGTATTGACTATGATTCAAACAATCCAGAAACTGATCCACTTATTCCACATCATTTTTCAATTGAAGATATGTCAGGGAAAACTAAGAATAAACTTGAACTTCAACGACGTTTAGGTTTACCAGAGAATCCTGATGTACCAATCATTGGAATGGTAAGTCGTTTAACAGATCAAAAAGGCTTCCAGTTAATCGAAGAAAAATTGAATGACTTACTTCAACAAGATGTTCAAGTCGTCTTACTCGGTACGGGTGAAGAGCAATTTGAAAACTCGTTTAGATATTTTGAAGAAGTTTACCGCGATAAGATGCGTTCTTGCATTATGTTTGATGTCGAGCTAGCTCAAATGATTTATGCGAGTTCGGATATGTTCTTAATGCCAAGTGCGTTTGAACCTTGTGGTTTATCACAGATGATGGCCATGAGATATGGGACTTTACCAATCGTTCACGAAACTGGTGGCCTTGTAGATACTGTTCAGGCATATAATCAATTCACTGGTGAAGGGACTGGGTTCAGCTTCTCGCCATTTAATGCTCAAACGATGATGGATGTAATTAATTTAGCCCTACATATCTACCGCAATGATCAAGAAACTTGGAACCAGCTAGTAGAGCAAGCAATGAAGAGTGACTTTAGTTGGAAAGGCCCAGCTCAAGACTATATTAATTTATACGAAGAGTTACTCAATGAATAATTAATTAATAAAACTACTGGATAGCTTATGTGTATCCAGTAGTTTTTTGTTTTGCATTAATTGCTCAGGCAATATCAATAGATATCAAATATCTTAAAAGACGTTTACCTATTAAAGATAGCGAATATTTCATTTATTTTTCACACTTATTGCTTATAATGTCCTTAAGTTAAATTAGTGTAAACTGACTTGTCATGCTGGAATTTATCTATATAATAAGTAAGGCGAGAGTGTAAAATATCTTGTGTAAATAGAAAAAAGGAAGCCCCTTCTGTAGAATAGAGTTACCACACTACATTCACAGAAAAGAGGACTTCCCTATGAACAATCTTACTACAGATATCTTACAGACT
>NZ_JBGQQY010000012.1:0-56662 GCF_045528545.1 Ruoffia sp. FAM 26254 | reverse complement strand
ATAATAAAATTAAAGTATTGAAACGAACAGCCTACGGCTATCGAAATTACAGTCATTTTAGAGACCGTATTTTACTTATGACGCGATTATATGTCCCTCAGACAAATAAAAAAGATCAAGCAACAACTTATGCTGCTTGATCTTGATTAAAATGAGTCATCAACCCTATTTGACAAAGAGCCAATTAAAATTAGTCTTTAATTGTAAATGGAATGAGTGCCATAATACGAGTACGTTTAACTGTTGAAGTTAAAGTACGTTGATGTTTAGCACAAGTACCTGTAACTCGACGAGGTAAAATTTTACCTTTTTCAGATACGAAACGGCTAACTAAATCCACGTCTTTATAATCAGGGTGATCAATATGATTTGCACAGAAAAAACATACTTTTTTTCTGCGTCTTCCACCACGACGTTGTCCCATAGGTGTTATCCTCCTTTATATTTTAAACGAATGTTGAAAGATTAGAATGGTAAGTCATCTTCAGAGATGTCAACTGGCGTGCCATCTTCCATATTAAATGGTGAGTTACCCAATCCTCCACTATTGTTATTTGAATTATTGTTTTGATACGATGATTGGTTATTGTTGTAGTTGTTTTGTTGGTTTTGAGTGTTGTTATTGTTATAACTTTGTCCGCCACCATAACTACTACCGCTATTATTGTTGCTAGTATCCGCAGGTCTTTGTTCTGTAACTGAACGTGGTTCCAATAAATGGAACTGTTCTACAACTACTTCAGTAACATAGACACGTTGACCTTGTTGGTTTTCATAATTACGTGTTTGAAGACGTCCTTCGACTCCAACTTGAGATCCTTTACGAGTAAAGTTAGCAAAGTTTTCTGCTGATTTACGCCAGATTACGCAACTAATAAAATCAGCTTCACGCTCACCTTGTTGATTAGTAAAATTGCGATTAACGGCTATGGTAAAAGTACCTACTGCAATACCCGAAGAAGTAAACTTTAAGTCAACTTCTCGTGTCAAACGTCCCACTAATTGAACTGTGTTCACAATTACAACCTCCTTCAAAGTGTTTCACGTGAAACAAATTAAGCTTCTACTTTAGTAATCATAAAACGTAAGATTCCGCGATTAATCGCAGCTAAACGGTCGAATTCGTTGATTCCTGCAGCATCTGAAGCTTCAGCTGTGATTAAATGATAAATTCCTTCTTTATAATCATTAATCTCATATGCTAAGCGACGTTTTGCCCAGTCTTTCGACTCAACAATTGTAGTTCCGTTTGCTGTTAAGATACCATCGAAACGTTCTACTAATTCATTTTTCTCGTCTTCGTTTAAGTCAGGACGGATAATATATAAAATTTCGTATTTTGTTGTTTGGCTCATTTGGCTTGCACCTCCTTTTGGTCTGATGGCCCTAAAAATTTATTAGAGCAAGGAGAGTATAGTTAAATACTCACATCTATGAATTATACATTTATCATTATTTGATTACAAGCTTTATTTGAAAGTTTTTTATGAGACATTTTACATTGTTTTCATCTTATTTTAATAAAAGTCCTTAGTTTTTATTTTATTTGTGATATAATGCTCATATCATTAATTAAAAAGGAGCGTTTAAGATGAATCGCATTTATAATTTCTCTGCAGGACCATCTACACTGCCAGTTTCAGTATTAGAAGATGTTAGTAAAAACCTAACAAATTACCATGGGCAAGGCCTATCCGTTATGGAAATGAGCCACCGATCTCCATCCTACATGGAAATTCATGCGAATGCTAAACAATCATTACGTAACCTAATGAATATTCCAGATACTTACGAAATATTATTTTTACAAGGTGGGGCATCAACTCAGTTTTCAAGTGTACCATTAAATTTATTAAATAAATCAGGTAAAGCTGATTATATCTTAACAGGAAGTTTCTCTAAAAAAGCTTATAAAGAAGCACTTCGCTACGGTGATATTCAAATCGCAGCAAGTACTGAAGAGGATGATTTTACCTATATTCCAAATAACGACGCTATTAATGTCCGTCCAGATGCTGATTATGTACATTTGTGTTTGAACAATACAATCTATGGTACGCGTTTTAAACCAGAAGAATTACCACAATTTGACGGTATTCCTTTAGTCGCTGATATGTCTTCGAATATTCTATCAGAAGAATATGATGTCTCTAAATTTGGCCTAATCTATGCTGGAGCTCAAAAAAATATGGGACCAGCGGGTCTAACTATTGTCATTGTGCGTAAAGACCTAGTAGGTAAGGCTCAAGATATCACGCCTACAATGCTCGATTATGCGACACAAATTGATAAAGATTCAATGTATAACACACCTCCTACTTTTGCTATTTATGTAGCTGGTCAAGTATTTGCTTGGTTAGAAGAGCAAGGTGGTGTGAAAGCCATCGAAGCAATCAATAAAGAAAAAACGGCTAAACTTTATGACTACATTGACCAAAGTGATTTCTATCAAGGGACAGCTCGTAAAGAGAACCGTTCAATTATGAATGTGACTTTTAGAACCGATTCAGAGGATTTAGATAAAGCTTTCGCTAAAGAAGCCCAAGAAAAAGGTCTACATAACTTGAAAGGACACCGATCAGTCGGTGGCATGCGTGCGAGTATCTATAACGCCATGCCGATGGAAGGTATCGATGCACTCATTAACTTTATGAAAGTCTTTGAAAATGATAATAAGCGAGGTACAAAATGAGCTATACAGAAAAAAGATTTAAAATTAAAACATTAAACAATATTGATGCCAATGCATTAAGTAAGCTAACACACGAATTTACTTTAAATCATAGTGATTCCGAAGCAGATGCCATTATTGTAAGAAGTGCTGATATGCATCAGATGGACTTACCAAAAAAATTAAAATTTGTCGGCCGAGCAGGTTCAGGTGTTAACAATATCCCAATTGATGAATTGACCAAGAAGGGAATTGTTGTTGCAAATGCACCAGGTGCCAACGCAAATGGTGTGAAAGAGTTAGTTCTGTCTTCTTTGATTATGTCTTCAAGAAACATTGAATCGGCCTTAGAATGGACTCAAACGCTCGTAGGCCAATCTGATATTGGATCAAAAGTTGAAGCAGGTAAAAAACAATTTGTTGGACCCGAATTAGCCGATAAGAAAATTGGTATCATTGGTTTAGGTGCCATTGGTGTGCTTGTTGCTAATATGTGTTTAGGTTTAGGGATGGATGTCTACGGTTATGACCCATACTTATCGGTCCAACACGCTCTCGGCTTAAATCCCTCAACAAAAACTCAATATGATATTAATTATATTATGCAAAACTGTGATTACATCACATTACATATTCCATACAATGACAGTACTAAAAATTATTTAAATGCAGAATTATTAGCTGAAGCCAAAAAAGGTCAAATCATTATTAACTGTGCCCGTGGTGGTTTAGTGGATTTAAATGCCTTGGAAGACGCAATTAATAATGGAAGTATAGGTAAATATGTCGTCGATTTCCCTGATGAAAAAACATTAACTATGAAAAATACGATTAATATTCCACATCTCGGTGCATCAACGCCTGAAAGTGAAGCGAATGCAGCAAATATGGTCATTGATCAAGTAATGGATTACTTAAAAAATGGAAACATTCATCATTCAGTGAATTTCCCTACGATTAATTTTGGTCCAATTCAAACAGTTTGCCGTATAACAGTGTTACACCGTAATATTCCGAACATGATTGGTCAGATTACTCATGTACTTTCTCAACACAATCTGAATATTAACCGATTAACGAACAAACCTCGCAATGGATGGGCTTGTACAATGATTGATTTAGACAATGATATCGAAGAAAATGGTAAAATTGCACTTGAAAATATCGAAGGTGTCGTCCGTGTTCGACATCTTAAACCGTCAACAAACTAAGAAAAATAAGCACATAAAAGAAGCGATAAGCTCATCAAATGATGAAAGCTTGTCGCTTCTTTGTTCATTTATTATTCATTATCTTCATCAAACTCTTCTTCAGTATCTTCTACTGCTTCTGAAATTCTTTCTGATAATTCTTCATTGAGTTCAACATCTTCGGAAGTTACTGACTCACGGTCAACTTTGACGTCATCAATATGTTCAATGACCTCTTCCTCTGTAACATCTTTTTCAGCTGCTGGAATCGTAGCGATCGAACTAACAATAGCATCGTCATCTAATCGAATCATACGAACACCAAGGGTAGCACGAGATGTTTGGGAAATACCACCAACGTGTGATCTGATTACAACACCTTGATCAGTCATAATCATCAAGTCTTCATCACCTTTAACGGTCACGATACCTGCTAATTTACCACTCTTCTCAGAGATATTGGACGTTTTCACTCCAAGACCTCCACGATTTTTAGGTGTATATTCTGAAGCAGGCGTTCGTTTACCATAACCATTTTCAGTTACAACTAAGACTTCGTGCTCATCAGTCAATACGTCAGATCCAACAACATAATCGTCATCACGTAATTTAATACCACGGACACCTGTGGCAGTACGCCCCATCACACGAACATCACTTTCATTGAAAGTCATCGCATTTCCGTTATGTGTTCCGATAACAATGTTGTGTTCACCCGTTGTTTCCATAACATTGACTAATTCATCGCCTTCTTTTAAGTTAATTGCGATTAATCCATTTTGACGAATATTATAATAATCTGATGATTTAGTACGTTTTGCTGTACCACTTCGCGTTACAAAGAATAAGTAACTATCAGATTGACCAGATTCTTCGGTTGATTTATTCACTGAAATAATTTGTTTCACTACTTCTCCAGTACCAAGACTAATTAAGTTTACGATTGGTAAACCTTTTGCCTGACGTCCGTATTCTGGAATATCGTACCCTTTAAGGCTGAATACGCGTCCGAGGTTCGTAAAGAATAATAGGGTATCATGGGTTGAAGCTGAGACAAGTGTTTGAATTTCATCGTTATCTCCTAAGCCCATACCTTTAACACCACGTCCACCACGGTTTTGAACTTGGAATTCATCTTGAGTCATTCGCTTCACATATCCGTTAGCAGTTAAAGTGATTAATACATCTTCTTCATCGATTAAATCTTCGTCATCGATGTTCATTAAATCCCCAATTTGTAATTCCGTTCGACGTTCATCGCCAAAACGTGTTTTTAAATCTGTTAATTCATCTTCAATAATTTCAAACATACGCTCTTGGTTACTTAAAATCTCAGTTAAGCGTTCAATCAATGCGAGTAAATCATTGTGTTCTTTCTCAATTTTTTCACGTTCTAAGCCAGTTAAACGAACTAAACGCATATCGAGTATTGCTTGTGCTTGGACATCTGTAAGTCCGTAATTTTCGATTAATTGTGTTTTAGCTGTCTCACCATCACGAGATGAACGGATAATCGTAATAATTTCATCAATATGATCTAAAGCAATCAATAATCCTTGTAAGATATGGTCACGATTTTCTGCTTTACGTTTCTCGAATTCAGTTCTACGACGAATCACTTCAATTTGGTGATCTAAATACTTATCAAGAATATCTTTAATACCTAGGACTTTAGGTACGCCACCGTCAATCGCAAGTATATTAAAACCAAATGACACTTGCATTGGAGTGTATTTGTAAAGGTTATTCAAGACAACACTGGCAGAAACATCACGTCTTACTTCAATAACCACACGTGTCCCTTCACGTGCAGACTCGTCGTTAGCATAAGTAATACCTTCGATTCGTTTTTCACGAGCTAATTCAGCAATACGTTTAACTAAATTCGCTTTATTTACTCCATAGGGTAATTCTGAAACAATAATACGTTCACGATCATTACCAATGGGTTCAATGTCTACTTTTGAACGGATAATGATTTTCCCTTTACCTGTTTTGTAGGCTTTACGAATACCTGATTTCCCCATAACAATACCACCCGTTGGGAAATCCGGACCTGGAATGTGTTCCATAATTTCTTCGACAGTAATTTCTGGATTGTGCATTAGCGCAATCACACCATCAATGACTTCACCTAAATTATGTGGCGGAATATTTGTTGCCATCCCCACAGCAATACCAGCCGCACCGTTTACCAACAGGTTAGGGAAACGAGCAGGTAATACTACGGGTTCTTTTTCTTCTTGAGAATAGTTTTCTTGAAAATCAATAGTATCTTTATTAATATCACGAAGCATTTCTAAGGCAATTTTCGACATACGTGCTTCCGTATAACGCATTGCCGCTGCTCCGTCACCATCGACTGAACCAAAGTTCCCGTGCCCATCCACGAGTAATTGACGGTAACTAAATGGTTGTGCCATACGTACCATCGCTTCATAGATTGCTGAGTCCCCATGGGGGTGATATTTCCCCATAACATCCCCAACAATACGTGCAGATTTCTTATGTGGTTTATCAGGGGTAACTCCTAATTCATTCATCCCATATAAAATACGGCGCTGAACGGGTTTCAAACCATCACGTACATCTGGAAGTGCACGTGAGACAATAACACTCATTGCATAGTCAAGGAATGACGTTCGCATTTCATCTGGAAGATTAATTGATTCAATTTCGCGGTGATTATCTCCGAAAATTTCACTCATATTTTTATTCCTTTCTGTTTATGAGACATAGATACGTTGTAGTAATTATGTATCTAAATTTTGTACATAAACGGCATTTTCTTCAATAAATTCACGACGTGGCGGAACTTCGTCCCCCATAAGCATTTCCATAACATCGTTAGCAATCTCAGCATCATCGATCGTTACACGAAGTAAGCGACGATTTTCTGGATTCATTGTTGTATCCCACAGTTGCTCGTAGTCCATCTCTCCAAGACCTTTATAGCGTTGTAGAGAGTAACGCGCATCTGGATTTTCTGCTTGCCATTTGCGTAATTGTTCGTCTGTATCAAGGTACAATTCTTTTTTACCTTGTTTAATTTGGTAAAGAGGCGGTTGAGCAATATAAATATAACCCGCTTCTAATAAAGGACGCATATAACGGAAAATTAATGTTAATAATAGCGTACGAATATGTGCTCCATCAACATCCGCATCGGTCATCAAAATTAATTTATGATAACGAGCTTTTGATACATCAAATTCAGAACCAAAACCTGTTCCCATTGCAGTAAATAATGAACGGATTTCTTCGTTATTTAAGATACGATCCATTGACGCTTTTTCAACGTTAAGAATTTTACCACGAATGGGTAAAATTGCTTGGTACATTCTTGAACGTCCTTGTTTCGCTGATCCACCGGCAGAGTCACCCTCCACGATAAATAATTCACTTTTTTCTGGATCACGACTTGAACAGTCAGCTAACTTACCTGGTAAGTTAGCAATTTCTAAGCCAGATTTCTTACGTGTCATTTCACGGGCACGTTTTGCTGCATTTCTTGCACGTGAAGCTAAAATACCTTTTTCGATAATGATTTTTGCTACTTTTGGATTTTCTAATAAGAAAGATTCGTAATTAGACGAAAAAAGACGGTCTGTAATTGTACGAACTTCAGAGTTACCAAGTTTCGTCTTTGTTTGTCCCTCAAATTGTGGGTCCGGATGTTTAACAGACAATACAATAGTTAAACCTTCTCGAGTATCATCTCCAGATAAATTATCATCTGAGTCTTTTAGTAAGTTATTTGAACGTGCATAATCATTGATGACACGCGTTAATCCAGCTTTTAACCCAGATTCATGTGTTCCACCTTCGTGGGTATGAATATTATTAGCAAAAGATAGAATTTTAGTTGCGTAATCGGTTGTATATTGTAAAGCAATCTCAACTTGAATCCCGTCAGATTCACCTTCTAAGTAAATTGGTTTCTCATGTAAGACTTGCTTGTCTTCGTTCATGTATTCAACAAAACTTTGAATACCACCCTCATAGAAGAAACTATCTGATTCTTCACGCTCTTCACGTTTATCTTCTAGACTAATACGTAAACCTTTATTTAAGAAAGCTAATTCACGAATACGTTCTTTTAAGATATTGTATTTAAAGTCCGTTGTATCAGTAAAAATCGTAGGATCGGCTTTAAAGTTTACTTTTGTTCCTGTATGTTCAGATGTCCCGACGATTTCCAATTCTTTCGCGATATTCCCGCGTTCAAATTCTTCACGGTATACTTTACCATTACGGGAAACCTCGACGTATAAGTGAGAAGACAGCGCGTTTACGACTGCTGCACCTACCCCGTGAAGTCCTCCGGAAACTTTATAACCGCCACCACCGAATTTACCTCCAGAGTGAAGCATCGTAAAGACGGTCTCAACAGCGGGACGACCCGTTTTTTTTTGAGTATCTACTGGAATTCCACGACCATTATCGGTAACTGTAATTGTATTATCCGCTTCGATAACGACTTCGATATGATCACTATAACCTGCAAGTGCCTCGTCAATTGAATTATCAACGATTTCCCACACTAAGTGATGTAAACCATCAATACTTGTCGTACCTATATACATACCCGGACGCTTACGAACCGCTTCAAGACCTTCAAGGACTTGAATCTGATTCGCGTCATAGTTTTGTTCATTAATATTATCTGGCATGTTCTACTCTCCTTCTTCGGTAATCTGCCCATCTTCAACATACAAGATTTGTGCATGTTCTAATTGTGTCAGGTTTAACCCTTTAATTGTAGCTGTAGTCAGGAATGTTTGAACTTTCCCTTCAATCTGGCTCATTAATATATGTTGTCGATTATCATCTAATTCAGATAAGACATCATCCAATAGTAAAATTGGATATTCTCCAATCCGATTATTTAGCCATTCAATCTCAGCTAACTTCAAAGATAGGACAATTGTTCTTTGCTGTCCTTGCGATGCGAAGTTTTGTGCATCTTTTTCATTCAATGCAAAATACAAATCATCACGATGCGGCCCATAAGCGGTAACGCCCCGTTCTTTTTCTCTTTCTAGAGAATTCTCATATAAACGATGGAATTGTTGGTCAAGTGTATCTAATTGCTCATAATCTAACTTCGATGTACTGCTCTTATATTCCAAACTCAAAATATCACGTTGATTTGAAAGTGACTTATGAATAGGGCGAGCAAGTTCATCAAGAGCTTCTACAAATTCAATTCGATAAGTAATGATTTCAACCGCTTTTTCGATAAGTTGGTCCGTAATCACATCAAAATAAACTTGATCAAATTGTTTTTTGTAGCCATTCTCTTTTAAATAGCGATTGCGCTGCTTTAAAATGCGATTGTAATCAAGAAGTGCTTGTAGATAAACTGGATGGGATTGACCCAACTCAGAATCTAAAAATTTGCGTCTCAAACTAGGAGAACCTTTGATTAACTGAAGATCCTCCGGTGCGAATAAGACGACATTTAATTTTCCAATAAAATGACTTAGCTTTGCTTGTTCAATATGGTTTACCTTAGCAATTTTACCTTTAAGGCCAAAAGACAGTGACAAAGGAAAGTCATAATTTTTGGTTTCAATTGTTGCTTCAACTTGAGCGTAAGATTCACCCCAACGAATTAACTCATTATCATGGTTGGTCCGATGACTTTTTGCCATGGATAACAAAAAAATCGCCTCAAGGAGATTGGTTTTTCCTTGGGCATTTTCACCAGTTAAAATCGTTAAGCCGTCATTAAATGTTAAGTCAAGCAATTCATAATTACGATAATTTTTTAGTTGTAATTGCTTTACTTTCATTAATCTCTATTTTTAATGAATACTTTTACTTCCTCGTGAGGGAATTCGATGACATCGCCTTCGCGTAATTTACGTCCACGGCGTTGTTCTTCTTCATCATTTACATAGACAAAATATTCACTTAAATACCATTTTGCCATTCCACCACTTTGGATAATATCAGTAATTTTTAAAACTTGACCTAAAGTTACATACTCCGTCGTAATTTCTATTACACGTTCATCCATTTTTTATCACCCAATCAGCATATTTATTCTCTTATATTATACCTTTAAATCGGCTAAACATCAAATTTAATAGCTATTTTTACGTCATTTTAGCTTTTAAATACATTATTAGGTAGAAAAGCTTATTTTTTAACATTTACCCAAAACCGTCTATTTTTTGTATTTATGGAAAATGACCGATTTGGCAACTAATTTTAAAATAATTCTTCACGCTTAGAAAAGTTATGCACATGGGGATAACTTTTCTAAGGGAAACTACTTATTTTCGCAACAGTTCATTATAACTTAGTTGCTCGTTTCAGACAACTTAATAAAAAAAAACTCCTAATCTTACTAACCGCTTGGGCTAGATAAGACAGGAGTTTCATTTCAATATTAGTGCGTACGAATTGGTGTTAATAATTGCAGTAATTCATTGTTAGGTGTTTCACTTTTCTCAAGAGCCGAAATTAATAAAGGACGGACACTTGAAGTAAAGCCAACATTAATGTCGACACCACTAAATGAGCGTAAAGCATCTTTCATATAATCAGGGTTAAATGAAATTTTAATTGGTTCACCTGTGATTGACTTAGCACTGATTGATTCATTCGCGGAACCTAAACTGCTTCCTTGAACAGATAAATCAACGTTGTCCTCCGTAATGTCTAATTGAACGACGTTATTTTTACCTTGATGTGACATTAGACTTGCACGGTCAATCGCATGTAGGAATTGATCTGCGTTTAAGACAATTTCAGTCGTATGTGATGAAGGTAATAAACGATCTGTATCAGGATAATTCCCTTCAAGTAAACGAGAATAGATTGTTAAATTATCAATTAAAAAGATAACTTGTTGTTCTGTCACAATCATTTCAATCATTTGATCATCTTGAACAATCCGTTCTAATTCATTCAATGTTTTCTTAGGTATTGTGATTGCTTCAAAGTTAGCTTGATCCGTTGTAAATTCAACAGGGATTTGGCGACGACTTAGTCGGTGACTATCTGTAGCAACACCTGTAATGTGACCTTCGTTCATCATTAAGTGAACCCCTGTTAAGACAGGACGGCTTTCTTGATTTGATGCTGAGAAGATTGTTTGACTAATTAATTCTTTAAATAATACCGTTGGTAAGTTGATCTTACGATCGGATTCAATCTCAGGTAAGCGAGGGTATGATTGTCCATCTGTACCGTTCAATGAGAAAATCGCTTCTCCTGAAGTAGCTGTTAATATGAATTGCTCATTTGTTTCGATCGTCACTTTAGTTGTAGGTAGTTTTCGTACAATATCATTAAAAATTCTAGCTGTTACAACGATACTACCAGTTTCTTCAATTTCTAAACCTAAAGAATCATCTTGTACTGATAAGAAACTCTCAATAGATATCTCAGCGTCAGAACCAATTAAAGTAATACCTTCTTTTGTCGCTGTAATTTTTATACCAGTTAAAATAGGGATTGTTGCTTTCGAGGGAATTGCTCGAGATACGTCAATTAATTGTGCAGTAAATGCTGCTCTTCCAATAGTAAATTTCATATCGTCACTCCTTATATATATATTATATATTAATAAATAAGTAATAGTAGTAGTAGGGGCTGTTAATTCTGTGCATAATCATCATTGATGCATGAATGTAAGCCAAAATGCTTGTTCGTCAACATGTGCATAAGTCCAGAGTTCAGTCACAACTTATACACATGTTAATAATTTATCTTTGAAGTCTTTGCTTCAATTGATTGATTTCATTCTTCAATTGAATGTCTGTTTCAATCTCATCTGTGATTTTCTCATAGGCATGAATGACGGTTGTATGATTTTTATTTCCAAAGAATTCTCCGATTTTAGGGAAAGACATTTCCGTTAATTCACGTGTTAGATACATCGCTACTTGGCGCGGGAAGACAATATTTTTAGTTCGTTTTTTACCACGAATGTCTTCAGGGGTGATTTGATAATAGCGACTGACGTAATCAATAACTTCATCAGGTGTTAGAGGCTTCGCTTCGCCTTTATTAATGATATTATGTAAGGCAGAGGCAGCAAGTTCGGTATCAATTTCTTTTCCTTGAATGGCTGCATAAGCAATCACTCGCACTAAAGCACCTTCTAATTCACGAATGTTGGTGTCGACGTTATTGGCGATATACGTTAATGTATCAGGGCTCACATCTAATTGCTCACTAGACGCTTTTTTACGAAGAATCGCAATCCGTGTCTCCAAATCCGGTGGAGTAATGTCCGTGGATAAGCCCCATTTAAAGCGACTTATTAAACGTTCTTCCAAATTTGTAATGTTGTTCGGTAGACGATCACTCGTTAGAACAATTTGCTTATTATTATTATAAAGCTCATTAAATGTATGGAAAAACTCTTCTTGAGTTTTATCTTTCTTAGATAAAAACTGAATGTCATCTATTAATAGAACATCAATTTCACGGTACATACTTCTAAACTCTGCTTGTGACCCATCACGAATCGCTGTAATAAAGTCATTCATGAAAGATTCACTGGTAGAGTATTTTATTCTTGCTGAGGGTTGTTTACGTTTAATTTCATTACCAATTGCTTGCATTAAGTGAGTTTTACCTAAACCAACGCCTCCATATATTAATAGAGGATTGTAGGTTTTACCTGGCGAATCAACGACCGCTAAAGCCGCTCCATTAGCCATCTTATTACCTTCACCGATAACAAATGTCTCAAACACGTAATTTGGGTTTAACTGTGATTCTGAGAATTCACCTGTGTCTTCGACCTCAGGTACGACTTTCTTAGCTTGATTCGATTCACGTTGATCTTCAGGTACGATTACAAAAGTCGGTGTATATTCCAAACCATACACTTCAAGACTAAACTGAATGACGTAACCAGATAGATGTCTTTCCCAATAGTTTTTGGTTAGAGCATTTGGTACAGCTAAAGTGATAGTCTGATCTCCAATTCGAGTTGGATAGACTGGTGCAACCCAATTATCGAATGATTGATCGGACAGGCGTTCACTTATATAGTGCTGGCAATCCCTCCAAAATTTTTCTTTTTCTTCCATTAGATTCAATTCCTCTCAATTACCGAAAACAAATTTCACCATATAATTATAAGTAAAATAATTTTAGCATACTATGAGTTTTCCACAAGCTATAAAAACAAAAATAAGTTATGCACTCATGCACATTTGAGTTATCAACAGGTGAAAAAGAACTGTGCATAAGTGAATTAAAATAGAGTTATCAACACCCAGTTGTGGATAAGTTAGTCTCAATACTTGCCTATCTTATCACATTCTAAAAAGTTATGCACTAAATCTGAGTGAAATTATACACACAATAAACACCTTGTTGATATGTTCATAACTCAAAGGAAAACTTGTGGATAAAAAAATATACATTTTAACTTATGCACAAGGTGAAATGAGTTGTGGATAAGTTTGTTTATAAGTTTCATTGTGTATGTTAAAATGTATAACGTAAAATAAAAGCAGATAGAATTTATTTGAAAAAATAATTAATTAATAACTTGACAATCTTCCCTTACTTCTATAAAATATTTGAGTATTGTACACATATTGCATTTAGGAGGTGTATACCATGACAAAAAGAACTTATCAACCAAAGAAACGTAAACGTAGTAGAGTACATGGATTCCGTAAGAGAATGAGTACTAAAAACGGCCGTAATGTTTTAAAAAGACGTCGTCTAAAAGGACGTAAGAAAATATCAGCATAATAATAATGATATTTATTGCAAGCATTCATCTAATTTCGCGAAAAGATCGTTGGATTAGATGAATGCTTGTTTTTTTTGTATTAATATAGTTGAAACGACAGAAACCGTTTTTCTTTTAGTAGAAAATTCGCTATAATGAAAGACAGTGAATGTCAAGAATTTAGATGAATGAGGGAAGTTTGTGAGAAAAGAATATCGTGTAAAAAAAGAATATGAGTTTCAACGGGCATTTCGTGAAGGGGAATCCGTAGCCAATCGGCAGTTAGTGCTTTATGTTTATCCGAAACCTGAACAAGCACATTTTCGTGTCGGATTATCGGTTGGTAAGAAGATTGGGAATGCGGTTGAAAGAAATCAAGTTAAGCGCTACATTCGACAAGCTTTGTTAGAATTAGAGCCTGCGATACAATCAGATATCGATTTTCTTTTGATCGCACGAAAAGATATTCAAACAAAGACTTTCCACGAAGTAAAAAGTTCGATTATTCACGTTATGAATATAGCGGGGATTCTTGATAAAAAGAATCCAATAATAAATAAAAAGTAGGAGGCATCAATGAAAAAATATAATAAATGGCTCAAAGTCTTAGTATTACTAGGTTTTGTAGTTTTTCTGACAGCATGTGGTTCCACACAAGAGGCAGTCAATGCTGAAAGTACTGGTTTATGGGATCGTTATATTATTTATAATTTATCTCAACTGATTCTATGGTTATCTAATTTATTTGGTGGTAGCTATCCTTTAGGTATTGCAGTCTTTACGATAATTATTCGTGCATTATTACTACCATTATTCCAAATGCAAATTAAAACACAGCGCAAAACACAAGAGCTGCAACCGGAATTAGATGCAATTAAAGCTAAATATCCTAACAAAGACCGTGCTTCAATGGAAGCAATGCAAGAAGAGCAACAAGCTTTAATGCAAGACCGCGGTGTAAATCAATTTGCTGGATGTTTACCAATGTTAATTCAACTACCAGTAATGATGGCACTTTATCAAGCAATCTTAAGAACAGAAGAATTACGTCAAAGTAACTTCTTATGGATGAACTTAGGACAACCTGACCCATACTTTGTCTTACCTGTCATTGCTGCTCTATTAACATTTGCAACAACTTACTTCTCAATGAAGAGTAATCCTGTGCAAAATACTATGACGAAAAGTATGACATTTGTTTCACCATTAATGATCTTATTAATTGGTTTCACACTACCAAGTGCCATTGCTTTATACTGGGTAATTTCAAATGCCTTTACACTAGCTCAAACATTTATCTTTAATAATCCATACAAGATTATTGCTGAGCGTGAAGCAAAAGCAGAAGCTGAAAAAGAAAAACAACGAGAATTAAAACGTCAATTACGACGTGCCACTAGTAAAAAGAAATAGAAGTCTCGAAAGGAAGATACGATGTTAGAACACAGTACAACTGTTAGAGCTGAGACGGTTGATAAAGCAATCGAAAAAGGATTAGCCGAACTGAACATCTCACGTTCTGAAGCAGAAATTCATGTTATTAGTGAAGGTAAAAAAGGATTATTTGGTTTTGGTAAGCAAGATGCCATTGTTGAAGTAACAGCGAAAAATGAGTTATCATTATCAGAAATTACTGAACAATTGGAAGAAGAGCAAAAAGTAAAATCAGATACAACAGAGACTCCCGTTGAAGCCGAACCGATGGTTGTTGAAGTTGACGAAGATATTAAAATCACTGAAGTGAAAGAACAACCTAAAGAAAAAGTTGCTCCAAAATCAGAAGTGGTTGAAGCAAAAGCGGTTGAAGAAACTGTGACTGAAGAACCAGTTAAAAAAGAAGTGAAAAAACCTCAACCAAAACCTTCTGTAGAAGCTGAAAAAGAAGTAAAAGCTGAAGCAGGAACTGAATCAAAATCAGATGAAGACGACCAACAAGAGACATTCACAATTGAAGAAGCAAGTCAGAAAGTGGCAGTCTACATTCAAGAAGTGATTCAATCCTACGGTGCGCAAGCTGATGTGGAGTTTGAAATATCACGTTCACAAGTGATGTTTAATATTGAAACGGATAAATCAGGCTTAGTTATTGGTAAGCATGGTAAAATCATTAATTCCCTTCAGATTTTATCGCAAACTTACTTCCAAAGCTTATACCGTCGCCGCACATCTATTCTATTGAATGTGGGTGATTACCGTAATCGTCGCGCAAATGTCCTGAGACAAATTGCTCAACGAACGGCAGATGAAGTATTAGAGACGAAACAAACCGTAATCTTAGATCCTTTACCAGCATATGAACGTAAGCAAATTCACGCACATTTAGCAAGAATTGATCGAATTAAAACACACTCAGAAGGTAAAGAACCAAATCGTTATTTAGTAGTAGAATATAAATAAGTGAATTCACACAAAAAAGCTAGGACTTCGGTCCTAGCTTTTTTATTTGGAGGTGATTTTATTAGTTACACGCTTCATTTGAGAGTAGTAATGCTTGTAAAGTACAGAGAATTTACTTCGTTCACTTTCATTCCAAGGTTTATTTTTACCACAAAAGTGTAAGATAACGGTATTATCCATAATCCAATCATAGGAAATCTCTTTTTGACTCATTATTTCATAAAGAAAAGGTAATCTTGAATCAAAATTATATAATTCATCAGGTAGAGGTAAGACTTGGTCTCCATATAGACCATTTAGTACATCTTGATCGGGCATAAGCAAGAAGTCATGATTTTCCATTATGAAATTATAGATGGTTTCACTTTTCACTTTTTGTCGAATCAAAGCTAAATTCATCAGTAGAACACCGGAATTAAAATAGCTTTTCAATTCACGATTACCTAAGCGTAGACGGTTTATAGTATCCGTTACTTCTAAACGAGTATGGCTAGACGCTGCATAGAGATAATCATTAATATTTTGATTATATAACAAGGATAAATCATTAATACACAAAACATCAGCATCTAAATATAGAATCTTATCAAGATCTGAAGGAAGAAATTCATGGGCTAGCAATCTATAATAGATTGATTCGGGCCATCTTTCACTAGCGGGAGCGTTTTGGAATATATTCTTTCCGATAATAATAGGCTTATATTCCATTTGGAGTTGCTGACAAAATTTATGAATTAACTTGTTATCTTTTAATTCTTCTTTTTGAAGTACATAGACAACATACGATTCTTCTTTTGTATTATTTCTAATGGAAAATAAGGTAGTAAGGAGTGGTTCCGTAAAATTATCAGAAATTGAAAATAATAGATTCATCTTAAAAGCCTCCATTTTTACTGTTGAATCGATTATACCAAAATTAGAGCTAGTTGGATATGAAGGAATAGTTATTATAAAGTTCGATACAATAAGATGCCTTAACATTAAATTTACATAAACTTTACATAGAAAGACCAATCTTTACATAATATTTACGTTAAATTAATATCCACTTTATATGATAAAAGTCGGAAATGAATGCAGGGTTGTTGCGTTTCTAAAATTAATTATAAGGAGGAATTGTATCTTGAATACAATTAAAAAAGTTTTTACATTTATTATTTTAGCCATATTATTTGTGGGTAACTTAGGATTAACTGCAACAGGTGTTTATGCTCAGGAGCCTGTTGAATTAGTTTTCTGGCATGGAATGGGTGGTAATGCTGGTGAAGCATTACAAAGATTAGTTGATGAATTCAATGAATCTCAAGATGGTATTATTGTTAATGCACAATATCAAGGAACTTATGATGAGACGTTAACAAAATTACGCTCATCTGCTTCAGGTTCTGAAGTAGGGGCAGATATTGTACAAGTATTCGAATTAGGAACAACATTCATGATTGATTCAGGTTTAACTGTTCCAGTTCAAGAATTCATTGATTCAAGTGGTTATGATATCTCTCAAATCGAACCTAACTTAGCTGCATACTATACAATTGATGGTCAATTAAACTCTATGCCATTCAACTCTTCAACTCCAATAATGTATTATAACGCTGACATTTTTGAAGCAGCAGGTATTGAAGAAGCACCTAGTTCTTTAGCAGAAATCATTGAAATTTCACCACAATTACAAGAAGCTGGAGCAGCAATGCCAATCTCTCTACAAATCTACGGTTGGTATTTAGAACAATGGTTCTCTAAACAAGAAGAAGATATCTATGACAACGGTAATGGACGTGAAGGCGCGCCAACTGAAACTGTATTCGTTGAAAACGGAGCAATGGAAAAAACTATCTCTAAATGGTTAGAAGGTATGGAAGCCGGAGCAATCCCTAACGTAGGACGTACAGGTGGACAACCTGAATTCGTAGCTGGACAATCAGCAATTACAATTGGTTCTACTGCAAGTTTACGTCAAATCTTAACAGAAGTTGACGGACGTTTTGAAGTAGGTACTGCTTACTTCCCAGGTGTTGACGAAGATGACCAAGGTGGCGTTTCAATCGGTGGAGCTTCATTATGGATGATCGAATCTGTTGACGACGCTAAGAAACAAGCAACTTGGGAATTCATTGAATTCTTAATTTCACCAGAATCACAAGCGAAATGGAACCGTGATACAGGATACTTCCCAATCACAACAGCAACTCACGAAGAGCAAGTATTCTTAGATAACTTAGCTGAGTTCCCGCAATTCCAAACAGCGATTGACCAATTACATGAGTCAACTACTGAATCTCAAGGAGCATTATCTGGTGTGAACCAAGAAGCACGTCAAATTTATGAGAATGAATTAGAAAACTTATTAAATGGTTCAACAGACGCAGCTGGAGCAACTCAATCGATGGCTGATCAAGTAAACGCAGCAATTGAAAACTACAACGCAGCTAACCAATAATATTCTTTAATATAAGAACGATTCAATAGGAGACAATTACTTAATCTTAGTTTAAAAACTAAGAAGTGGTTGTATCCTATTGTAATTTTATAGAAGTACATTTAATCATTAACATAAATTTAAAGGTTGGGAATATACTGTTGACGTCGTATACCCAGCTTTTATTTTTTAGAAAAGAAAGACAAGGAGACAAGTATGGAACAAGCAAAAATCATTAAAGAAGAGCGCTCTTTATTTGATCGAATAAAAGGTTATGGCTATTTATTACCTGCTATCATAGTTTTAGGTGTGTTCATGTTTTGGCCATTCATTCAGACGCTTTATAGAAGTTTATTCCTAACGAATAATTTAGGGGAGAATGCAAAGTTTCTTGGTTTAGGTAACTATCAAGAGTTATTAACTAGTAGTAGTTTCTGGAATAGTGTGCTGGTAACGTTAAACTTTGTATTAATTGTTGTAGGTGTTGGAGTAGTTATTGGGTTCTTAACTGCTCTATTGTGTCAGAAAACATTCCCAGGCATTAAATTTTTCAGTGCAAGTTATGCAATGCCTATGGCAATAGCATCTGCAGGAATGGCGATGATTTTTCAAGTGATGCTAAATCCAACCGTAGGTATTGTTAACCGTTTATTTGGTACATTTACTAACTATTTAGCGAATCCAGACTATGCTCTTCTCGCAGTAGGTATTCTAACTGGTTGGTTAAACAGTGGAATGAATTTTCTTTATTTCAGTTCAGGTTTAGCAAGTATTGATGAATCATTATATGAAAGTGGGTCAATTGATGGAGCGAATGGTTTTCAGAAATTTATATTCATCACACTCCCTTCTTTAAAGCCAACGTTATTCTTCGTTATTGTGACGAATGTCATTAATGCTTTCCAAGGTTTCGGGCAGATTAATATCTTAACAAAAGGTGGTCCAGGACAATCTACGAACGTAATTGTTTACGATATCTACCGAAATGCTTTTATGAATTACCGTTATGGATTTGCTTCAGCGGAGTCTGTTGTATTATTCATTATTGTAATGATACTTACAGTGATTATGTTCAAATTTAGAAAGGGGGCAAATAGCTAATGCAAGCACCAATAAATGCTACTGATAAAAGATATATTCGACGCCGAAAATTAGGGAGATTTGCCTTAATCGTATTAAATGTTATTGCCTGGTTAATTATTATGTTCCCATTAATTTATGCATTTTTAATGGCGATAAAACCATCAGGTGAATTATATGATCCGAATAGTGTGTTATTCCCTCAAAACCCAACATTAACAAACTTTGTTGATGTATTTGATATTGCACCCATCGGTCGCTATATTATGAACTCGCTAATTGTAGCTGTTTCAATTACTTTATTGCAGATAACAACTTCAATCTTAGCAGCCTTTGCTTTTAGATTTTTGAATTTTAAGGGGAAAGGCATTATCTATGGCCTCATCTTATCGACAATGATGATTCCTGGAGAAGCCGTTATTATTTCACAATTTTTAATGGTTTCAGGCTGGGGATTAACTGATTCAATCACTGTATTGATAATTCCTTTTATTGTTTCAGCCTTCAATATATTCTTATGTGTGCAAGCACTAGAAAACTTCCCATATGAGATTTATGAGTCAGCTAAAATAGATGGCTGTAGTGACTTCCGATTTGCTTTTTCAATGGTCTTACCATTAATTAAACCAACAATTGGTGCTATGGCAGTTCAATCATTCCTAGCGGGATGGAACATGTATATGTGGCCGTTATTAGTGACGAATGATGATTCGAACCGAACAGTTCAAATTGGTATTAGTATGCTAAATAGTGTGGATTCACAATCATTAGTTCTAATGGTTGCAGGTGTTGTGATCTGTATGATTCCAAGTTTAGTGATATTCATTGTAGGTCAACGTAATATGGTTAAAGGCTTGACTTCAGGGGCAGTTAAAGGTTAATTCCAATGTTAAGGAGAAGGAAATAATATGGCAAAATTACAATTAAAAAAAGTAGCAAAAGTTTATGAGGATAGCTATAAAGCTGTTAAAAACATTGATTTAGATATTGAAGATAAAGAGTTTATTGTATTAGTAGGACCTTCAGGATGTGGAAAATCTACGACGTTACGTATGATTGCAGGACTTGAAGGAATATCAGAAGGTGAAATGTATATTGGTGATACATTAGTCAATAATATCCCACCAAAAGAACGTGATATCGCAATGGTATTCCAATCCTATGCACTTTACCCACATATGACTGTTCGCGATAATGTTGCATTCGCTATGCGAATGGCAGGGGTTAATAAAACAGACCGTTATAAACGAGTAGATGAAGTTGCGAGTATCTTGCAATTAACAGACCTACTAGACAAAAAACCAGCGCCTTATCAGGCGGACAACGTCAACGTGTGGCTTTAGGACGTGCGATGGTAAGAAATCCTAAAGTATTCTTATTAGATGAGCCTTTATCTAACTTAGACGCTAAATTACGTGTGACAATGCGTTCTGAGATTGTGAGTTTACACCGTAAATTAGAAACAACTTTCGTCTATGTAACGCATGATCAAACTGAAGCCATGACAATGGGGACGCGTATTGCAGTCATGAGTGTTGGAAATGTAGAACAATTTGATACGCCAGCAAATCTTTACTATAATCCAGTTAATGTTTTCGTTGCTGAGTTTATCGGTAGTCCACAAATGAATATGATTCATGGTAAAATAATCAAAGAAAATGATATTATTTATTTCCGAACAGTAGAAAATAAAATTCGTTTACCACATGAAATTGTTGATCGACTAACGGTTGAAGCGACGGGACAAGATGTATTATTAGGGATTCGCCCTGAAAATATCAATTATGCTGACAATCTAGAAGAGAGCAATGTCATAATAGCCAAGGCCAAAAACGTCGAACAAGTTGGTTCAGATACCTTTGTCTACTTTGACTTACAAGCAACGGCTCGTGAAAGTGCGGCACGTTTTAATCCACCACGGATGATACCATTAGGAGCAGATATTCCACTTACGATGGATTTAACAAAAGTCATGTTATTTGATAAGAGTAATAAGCGAGCTATTTTAACCCCACGATCTTTGGAAGGAGTTTTTTAATATATGAGTATGATTATTGCACATAGAGGCTATAGCGGGAAATATCCAGAGAATACGATGCTCGCCTTTGAAAAGGCATATGAGTATGGTGCAGATGGAATTGAATTAGATATTCAATTAACGAAAGACAGCAAAATTGTTATCTGTCATGATGAGGAAATTGATCGAACATCCAATGGAAAAGGCTTCATTCGAGATTATACATTGGCTGAATTACGCGAATTTGAATTCCGTAATAATATGTATGATTTAGAGGATGAGACCGAAGACAATATCAAAATTCCTACTTTAGATGAATTTTTAAATTGGTTAAAAACGACAGAACTCATGGTGAATATTGAATTTAAAACTTCCATCGTAGAATATAAGGGCATTGTTGTAAAAGCCATTGAATTAGTTAAAGAAAGAGAACTTGAAGATCGCGTGATTTTCTCGTCATTTAATCATAATACGATTAAAGAAGTAAAAGAATTAGATATCTCTTTAAGATGTGGCTTCTTAACGGTGGCAAATATATTAGATCCTGGTGCATACTGTCAGGCACATCAAGTAGAATATTACCATCCTGCTTATGTATCACTTTTGCATACACCAGAAATTATGAATGAGTGTCAGGAACAAGGAATTAAAATTAACGCTTATACGGTAAATGAGCCAAAGCACATTCAAATATTATTAGATTTAAATATAAGTAGTATCATTACTAATAAAATCGAAGAAGCTATTCAATTAAAACACTAATTAAACATCTTTCAACATTAATTTGTTGGAAGATTTTTTTGTGTAAAGCTTGATATAACAGTAAAATCTTTTAAATATAAAATATAATATTAAAATTAATTCATATAGCGAGACAAAAGCATTGCTTATTAAACGCTTTCATTATATAATATAAGGTGTAAACAAGTTGTATAGACAAGTAAAAGGAGGATGAACATGGCAAATTTTGAAAAAGATGCTAAAGCCTTATTGGAGCATATTGGTGGATCCGATAATATTAATGCTGCAACGCACTGTGCGACACGTATGCGTTTCGCGTTAAAAGATCCAAGTGAAGCGGATATTCAAGCAATTGAGGCTATACCATCTGTAAAAGGAAGTTTTACGCAAGCAGGTCAATTTCAAGTCATTATTGGTAATAACGTGTCAGAATTTTATAAAGACTTTGCGGCGATTTCTGGCGTATCAGAAGCTTCAAAAGCAGATGTAAAACAAGCATCAGAAACAAACCAATCATGGTGGCAAAGAGCAATGACGTTCTTAGCTGAAATTTTCGCACCGATTATTCCAGCTATTATCGTAGGGGGACTTATCTTAGGTTTCCGTAATATTTTAGAAGGTGTTGCGTGGGAAGGTTTAGGCGGACAAACAATTGCAGAATCATCTGTATTCTGGAACGGGATTAATCATTTCTTATGGTTACCGGGTGAGGCAATATTCCACTTCTTACCGGTAGGTATTACTTGGGCAGTGACACGTAAGATGGGTACAACACAGATTCTAGGTATTGTACTAGGACTTACATTAGTATCACCTCAATTACTGAATGCCTATGGAGCAGCAGATGCATTAGCTACAGGTGAAGTACCACAATGGGACTTTGGTTTTGTTCAATTAGATATGATTGGTTACCAAGCACAAGTTGTACCAGCGATGTTAGCGGGTCTGTCATTAGGTTACTTAGAAAAATTCTGGCGTCGTGTCGTTCCAGAAATGGTATCAATGATTTTTGTTCCATTTCTATCACTATTACCAGCAGTCATTCTTGCACATACGGTGCTTGGACCAATTGGTTGGTGGATTGGTGACGGAATTTCAACAATTGTTCTGGCTGGATTATCAGGACCATTAAAATCATTATTCGGTTTCTTATTCGGAGCACTCTACTCTCCATTAGTTATTACTGGCTTGCATCACATGTCAAATGCGATCGATTCACAATTAATCGCAGATACTGGTACAACAGGTCTGTGGCCAATGATTGCTTTATCTAATATTGCTCAAGGTTCAGCTGTAATGGGTGTATGGTGGTTAACGCGTAAAGACGCAGATGAGTCTCAAATTACGATTCCATCAGCAGTATCATCATTCTTAGGTGTTACAGAGCCAGCGATGTTTGGGGTAACATTGAAATATATTTATCCATTTATTGCAGCGATGTTAGGATCAGGAATTGCCGGCTTTATTTCAACAACATTTAACGTTCAATCGAATGCGATTGGTGTTGGTGGATTACCTGGTTTCCTAGTTATTCATATCGATTCACAAATGTGGTTCTGGATTGCGATGGCAGTAGCATTAGTGGTGCCATTTGTTCTAACACTTGTCTTTAATAAAGTTGGTTTCTTACAGGATGCTGGATTAAACTTCGATATCCCATTCTTTAACAACAAATCAGAGAAGAAAGCATAAGCAAGTTTATATTTACAATAGAAGCAGCAAGTTAATCCTAACTTGCTGCTCTTTTATTACAGGAGGAACTTAAGAATGAAATTATCAAAACGTGTAATGTATCAAATCTATCCAAAATCATTTCAAGATACAACAGGTGATGGTTATGGAGATTTACAAGGAATAATAAAAAGATTAGATTACTTAAAAGAGCTTGGTATTGATATGATTTGGTCAAGTCCATTCTATCCTTCACCGCAATATGACAATGGTTATGATGTGAGTGATTATACGGGAATCAATCCAGATTATGGGACAATGGAAGACTTCGATGAGTTAATGGAAGAGCTTCAAAAGCGTGGGATTGATTTAATGATGGATATGGTATTTAACCATGTATCAACGGAACATGAGTGGTTCCAAAAAGCTTTAGCAGGGGATCAATATTATCAAGATTTCTTCTACTTAGAACCAGCTAAAGAAGACGGATCGTTGCCAACCAATTGGGATTCTAAATTTGGTGGACCGGCTTGGGAGAAATTCGGCGATACTGATTTATATTATTTACACTTATATGACGTGCACCAAGCAGATTTAAATTGGTACAATCCAAATGTGCGTGAAGAATTGCAGAAAGTCTTAAACTTTTGGTTAGATAAAGGGGTCAAAGGCTTCCGATTTGATGTACTCAATGTGATTGGGAAAGAATTACCTTTTGTTGATAGTGAAGAACCAGGTTCAGCTCAAGAAAAGTCATTGTATACCGATACACCAATCGTTCATCAGTGGGTAAAAGAATTAAATAAAGCCTCTTTTGGGACACGTGAAGATATTGTCACTGTCGGGGAAATGTCATCGACAAACATACCCAATGGTGTTCGTTACACGAATCCGGCTGAAGAAGAGTTAAGTATGATATTTAATTTCCATCATCTAAAAGTGGATTATGAAAATGGAGAAAAATGGAGCAATCCAGACTTTGATTTCTTGGAATTAAAACGAATTTTAGATGAATGGCAAACTGGAATGTCAGATGGTGACGGATGGAATGCGTTATTCTTAAGTAATCATGACCAACCGCGTGCGAATAGTCGTTTTGGCGATGTTGAGAACTATCCGTTTGAAACAGCGACAATGTTAGCTCAAACCATTCAATTCTTACGAGGAACACCATATATTTATCAAGGTGAAGAAATTGGAATGACCAATCCTAATTATACGTCGATTGAAGAATACAATGATATCGAAACTCATAACAATTACCAAATTCTCTTAGACAAAGGTGTCTCAGAAGCGGAAGCTCTTGAAATTATTCAAGCGAAATCACGTGATAATGGTCGTACACCAGTTCAATGGGATGACAGTGATCACGCAGGCTTTACAACGGGCAATCCTTGGTTAAATGTCGCACCGAATTATAAAGAAGTAAATGCCACTAATGAATTAGCGAATGGTCAAATCTTTTCATATTATCAAGAATTAATTAAGCTACGTCGTGAATACGATGTGATAAGTGATGGGACTTACCGTGGGTTATTATTAGATCATCCAGAAGTAATGGCTTATGTGCGTGAATTAGAAGATGAGAAGTTATTAGTCTTCAGTCATTTCTATCCAGGTGAAGTTACAGTGACTTTACCAGATGAATTCAAAGGCCTATCGGCTAAGAAACTAATTGGTAATGGCACATTAGAAGAAATGTCTGATTCAATCACGTTGAACGCCTACGAAACAGTGGCATTTTTAATAAAATAATAGACAAAAGTGAGGAGGGAATCTATGACAGAACGTGAAAAAATGTTAAATGGTGAATGGTATGATGCAAATTATGACCAAGAACTTATCGAAGAAAGAAGAAAAGCACAAGCCTTGTGTTTTCAATTAAATCAAACCTCACCTTTAGAAGAAGAAAAACGACAAGATATTCAGGAAAGATTATTTCAACAAAAGTTAGACAACGTAGGAATCTCAAGTCCATTAACCTGTGATTATGGGTCACTTACCCAATTAGGGCATGACGTATTTGTTAATAGTAATGTTTACTTCATGGATGGTGGTGGCATTACAATTGGAAATAATGTCTTTATCGGTCCTAACACTGGTTTCTATACAGCTGCTCATCCATTGGATTATCCAAGTCGTAATATTGGGCTTGAGAAAGCTTCACCGATTGTCGTCGGAAATAATGTTTGGATTGGTGCCCATGTTGCAGTTATGCCAGGAGTAGAAATTGGTGACGGGTGTGTGATTGGAGCTGGAAGTGTTGTGACACGTGATATTCCAGCTAATTCATTAGTTATGGGTTCGCCTGCGCGCATTGTTAGAGAAATCGATCAAACAGATCAAATAAAAGATAAATAAATTTATGAGGTAAGAGTGAATCACTGTCATAGGTTGATTCGCTCTTATTTTATGTTTATTACTACAGATAATAAGCTGTTTCATTTTTTATTATAACTGTTATAGTTTATTCTTTGGAAACTTAATGAAAGCATATTTTTATTGATATTTTTTAAATTAAAACTGTTGCAAATAGTTATGAAGGGTGTTATCATATTCATAATGAGACATAGCCAATGTGTCTCAGAATAAACAGCATATACTTTTCCTTAAGGAAACATTCCCTTATAACAGATATATCGATAACGAGTCTGTTCAAATATTAGAAGCCCCCCAAACCTCTCATATTTTATACAAATATCGTTATCCATCTACCACAGAACTTCTAAGAGTTCTGTTTTTTTATTGCACAAAAAAAGCTGTTAACTTAGAGTTAGACAGCTTTTTCTATATAATTATTTATTACGTACTGTTTGTAAAGCTTCTGACCAGCTAACAACATCGTTTAACATATTATTTATCGAATCTGTATGGTAATCAGCAGGTTTAAACGTGCTCATTTGTTCGAAGTCGGTGTTCATACTGAATGTTACTTGAGGACCAACAACAGCAACTTTTAAGTTACCTAACATTGGACGCATCATCACACTTGCGCTAATTCCTAATTGTCCACCGTATGACACAATTCCAGCTGCTTTGTGGAAGAATTCACTTGCTAAGTAATCAATCGCATCTTTTAAGCCACCCGTTACAGCTTTATTGTATTCTGGTGTAACAAAGATAAAGCCATCTAATTCTTTCACTTTATCAGACCATCTCTTAACGTTAGGATTTGGACGATCATCTGTTGCAATAGGAGGAATAACCTCGTCAAAGCGTGGAAGATCAAACTCTTTAATATCCACTAATTCGAATTCTGCGTTATTATTATGCGCTTTTGCAAATTCTAAAATCCATTCTGCCACTTGTAAATTAACACGTGAGTTACGTGTACTACCTGTAATAATACCAATTTTAACCATATGATAGCCTCCTAATAATTTTAATAACCTAACAATTCTAGCTTAAGTATGAGATTTTTACAAACGAATATGTTAATAAATGAATATAAACTTTATTACTATAAAATTATCTAGTAAATTCCTCACAACACTCTACTCAACGAAGAAGACTATGCTATAATGAAATTAATATTTTGAGGAGACGAATGTGAATACTTATGAAATTAAAACAACTTATTTTAAGCTCACTCGCTTTCTTGCTCGTCGGATGTGCAAGTGAACCAATGATTACCTTAAGCGAAGAGAACCAAAGTATTATTGAAGAGAAACGTCAAAGTCTAGAAGGCAACCAAACAGAAGATGAAAGTGCAGAAGGTGAGGACACTCAAAGCCAAGAACCTGATGAAGCAAGTAACAGTCAGATCCTAACAAGCTTCGATACGAGTGATTGGGTCGCTTTAGAAGAGACCGTTCAGTTAAATATTGAAGATTACTTACCAAACGTTATGTATCAAATTAAGCAATATAGTAATGGGGAGACGTCACGTGTAGACTACCCTGACTTCGTGGACCAAACATTGAACATGATGCAAGTGGAAACACGTATAACAGATCAAGCGCCCATCGTGAATATCTTTAGTTGGGGAAATTCACAAATCACTCGCCTAGAAGAAAGTTCAGAAATGAATCCATATGTGAACCATCTAAAAGGGATGGCTAACCAAGCGACTCAGGAATCTGAGCTCTTGCTACAAGCACCCCTGCAAGTTGGTACAAGTTGGCAACGTGATGCAACGACAACAAGTGAGATTACTGCGATCTATAGCCAAGCAACGATAAGAGATCTGGAGTTAGAGAATGTGATTGAAGTTACTTCAACACTTGAATCAGGTACTTTAGTCGAATATTATGCACAAAATGAAGGTGTCGTAGCGACCGTCGAAGCAGACGAAGCAGGTACGGTGACGCAAGTATGGCAAGCACAAGCCATCTATCATGAGAACCGTATTATCAATAATGTTGAAGTGATGTTGCCGACAACGGATGATGCGATGGTTGAGCCTGGGCAAGCAGCATTCTCGTGGCAAACGAACGGGAATTTCGCAAGTGCTTTTGATAGTATGTTTAAAGAGATGGGAATTTTAGATGATACGATTACAGTCCAATCGGTCACTTTAGATGAAGGAGTTGTCATCATTGACTTCTCACCTGGGGTAGTAGCTGTATTGAATAGTCATGAAGCTTCAGAACAAGCAGTGATTGCTTCAATTGTAACGACATTAGGGAATTTCTTTAATACGGATCAAGTACGTTTAACAGTGAATAATAGTGGTATGTTACCAGATACGCTTGAATACCCTACGAATGGTATCTATCAAGTGAGTACAATAACGACTCCTTTAGAGACAGTCGATGCTTCAGTTGAATCAAGTGAGTCAACATTGAACGCTTCGTCAATGGATGAATCTGCAACTACAGATGAAAGTCAAACAACAACCGGTTCAGAATCACTTTAACAGTGGGTAGTAGCAAATGAGGTCTAACATAACCGTTATTATGTTTACTCAATTTAACACAACGATCAATGGATTGTATTTTACTTTTTCTAATACTATTCTGCCTGTGTTAAAGCAGGAAGAGGATGCTCGTATTGGTATTCGAATAATGAATCGAATCAATAATTTAATACAGAACAGTCTGTTTTTCCTGTTGTTCTTTGGATCTCCTTTACTAGCGGTCGCATGGTTTTGATGAATATAAATTCTACCTTGTTTGGGCTGGGTAGTTTACTACATATTATCGGAAGCTTTTTAGAAACCATTGTGAAAAATGTTCCCTGGAACAATCGACTGAAGAATGAGGCGAATGAGACCAGTTGGCAAGAATTTGTTAGTGAGTGGACTCGCTGGAATACGATTCGAGCTATTATGGGTTTGCTAGCTTCAACAATTATTTTGCTTGAATTACTCTATTAAAAAAGTGGGTTTGGAAATTTTCCAAACCCACTTTTATTTGCATTAATTATGTGCTCTAAACCATTGATTCACTCGTAAGTTCATTACTTCTAGAAATTGATCAGCTTGATTAATATTATCGGAAAGAACGACTAAAGCGTACTGGGGCTGATTATTTTCATAATAGATTCCACTATCGTTAACTGCTTGCTCATAGCGACCAAATTTATTCGCCATCATCTCATTATTAACATATGACGTGAACAATTGGGCCGGACTTGTTTCAAACATTAAGTTAATCAAGTCACTGTAGGATTCATCTTGAGCAATTTTAATTAATACTTGCTCAGTAATATAAGCTGAACTTAGATTATTGTTTAAGAAGTCTTCTGGTTTCTCATCAATTCCAGCAAACGTTAAAATATCTTCGCGGAAATTACCGAATTCTTTATCGTACTCGGCTTTAAGTATATTCATTGCAGTATTATCTGAATGAGTGATTGCTTCTGTAATCAGTTCCTCTATCCTATAACTGTTTTCCAAAGGACCGTTTGTAATGTTTCCAGTCCCGGCTTCAAATAATGCTTCACTGTAATCAAGTTCACTATCTAATTGATACTCACCTGAGTTGATTAAATCAATATATAAGGCAGACAGTGGAACTTTCGTTATACTCGCTGCAGTAAATAATTCATTCTCGTTCAGATAGTAATGTTCCTCATTGTGGAAGTTATAATAAGCTAAACTAATTTCAGAAGAGTTGACGTTAAACTCAGTAAGTGTTTGGTCTATGACATCAGCCATATTTTTATAGGCGTCTAAGTCTAAAGGTTCAATTCCATTTTCGTCCATCAAATCAGTTTGATAGATGTCGTCAAATGTAAGCTCAGATTCTGAAGAACTTTCTGTCGATTCGTCTTCTTGGCTTTCATCTTGAGAACTGCTTTCAGATGATGCGATGCTTGATTCGGATTTTGATTCATTCGTCTCGTCTTCTTCTTGGCTTTCATCTTCAGAACTACTTTCAGATGATGCGACGATTGCTTCGGAATCAGATTCACTTGTCTCGTCCTCTTCTTGGCTTTCGCTCTCGGAACTGCTCACGGATATTTCGATACTTACTTCGTCTTCCTCCGTGCTTTCTTCGTCTGAACTATTTTCAGTAGAAGACTCACTTTCTTCACTACTTTGGCTTGGAACAACCGCAACACGATTACTTTGGTTGGTTGTATCTACATCTAGTGTCCTTTCCACGTCACTTTCACTCTCTTGCTCTGATTCATCCGTTTGAGAACTCGCTTCACTAGAGTTTGCAATCGTTTCTTCACTAGATTGATTGGGTTGAGACGACACTTCTTGAGTAGATGTTTTACTTGGCGCTTCTCCATTACTGTCGTAATTAAGGTATAAAATAAAAGTAAAGCCTATTACAATGAGGATAATTAGACCCCACTTCAAATTTTGATTATTTTGCATTCATTAACTCCTTTAAGCGATATTCATTCATTATATCACGGATTTATAAACCGATTATGACGCGGAGCGAACTCTTGAAAACGAAAGCGGTCAATTCGGTGACGTGAAATCGTATATTGAAAAAACGTCGCGTCCTTTAGAAATACTTGGCTCCTCACTGTGATTGTGTAGTCTTCTGGTTTAATTTTTAAGTATTTAATATCTAAATCATCGGCGGGTTCACCGATAAATTCTTTCGATGCGAAGCCGATTTCTAGACCAAGATCGCCTTCAAAGTATTGATAGATGGAATCTTCTGCTACTTGGTTTGGTATTTCAGACACGATACTTTGACGAATATAATCTTCATCGATAATCACGACTTCGCCAGCAATTGAGCGTGTTCGAATTAAGTGAATAAACTTCTCTTTGGAATTCATTTTTACATCATTTAATATAAAATCTGGAACAGGAATAATATCATTTTTAATAACTTGTGTCGTACTGGCGAGATTATTTTCCTCACTTAATTCTTTATAACTCACTAAACCACTAATTGGCAAAGCGAAACGTCGATAATCTAAAACAATGGACCCGTGTCCTTGTTTTTTAAAGATAAATCCATTATCTGATAACATCCGTTGCGCTTTACGAATCGTCTCACGAGAAACATTATACTCTGTTGCGAGTGAAGTTTCACCTGGAAGTAAAGACCCCACTGGATAAATGTTTTCTTTTATTTTGTTTTCAATATCTAGGTATATATATTCAAACTTATTCATAAAACTCACCTCTTCTTTAATCAACCCTATTCTATCACGCTACTGATAGGAAGGTAAATGATATTCAGGTGCGAGTAGGGGGGCAATACAAAAAAGTTAAAATTTCTCACCCCAACCTATCAAAACTATTTGCAATATTCAAATGAATCTTGTATAATGCTAAAGAAATTGAATGTAGTAGCAGTCAAAGTGCTTACGAACCGTATATCAACATGGAGAAATCATGCATATAGGGGGAGTTTAGGCATTTTTTTTGTGAGCAAAATTAGAAAGGAGTCATTCAATGTATACAACAGATATCATTGCAGCTATTGCTACAGCACTGGGAGAAAGTGCGATTGGCATTGTGAGATTGAGTGGAGATGAAGCAATTGAGATTGCGAGTAAAATCTTCAAAGGTAAGAACTTAAATAACGTCGATTCGCATACAATTAACTATGGCCATATCATTGACCCTGAAACAGGAAAAGTCATTGATGAGGTGATGGTGAGTGTATTGAAGGCACCAAGATCTTATACAACGGAAGATAGTGTTGAAATCAACTCACATGGTGGGATTATGGCCATTCAAAGAGTACTTGAAGTAGTCTTAGCGAATGGTGCGAGATTGGCTGAGCCAGGAGAATTTTCGAAGCGTGCATTTTTAAATGGTCGTATTGACTTATCACAGGCAGAAGCAGTGATGGATTTAATCCAAGCGAAGACGGATAAAGCGATGGATGCGTCAATGAACCAATTACAAGGAAGTCTTTCAACTAAAATACGTTCATTACGTCAGGAAATGTTAGACACACTCGCACAAGTGGAAGTAACAATTGACTATCCAGAATACGATGATGTCGAAGAGATGTCATTGAAGCAACTGAATGAAACAGCCGTACATGTGAAGGAACAAATACAAAAAATCTTACATCAAGCGCAACACGGCCGTTTATTCCGTGATGGAATTAATACTGCGATTATCGGACGTCCAAACGTTGGTAAATCAAGTTTATTAAACCGATTAACCGGTTTAGAAAAGGCAATTGTAACTGATATTGAAGGAACAACGCGTGATACGATTGAAGAATACGTTAACGTTCGTGGTGTACCACTTCGACTTATCGATACAGCTGGAATTCGCCAAACTGATGAAGTCGTTGAACGAATTGGTGTAGAGCGTAGTCGTAAAGTTATGGAAGAAGCAGAGTTAGTGATTCTAATCTTAAACCAAGCGCAAGCCTTACAAGAAGTAGACATTGAACTCCTAGAATTAACTAAGGATCAAAATCGTATTATTTTATTAAATAAACAAGATTTAGAGCCTAAATTAACTCACGCTGACTTAGAACCTTACATTCAAGATGCTGATTTAATCGCAACATCGATGCTTGAAGAATCTGGGATTGATGAGTTAGAAACTCAAATTGAACAAAGATTCTTTAGTGGTGAAATCAAGTCTGGTGACGTGAACTACTTACTGAACACACGACATACACAATTACTACGCCAAGCAATTAGCTCACTGGATGAAGTCCTTGAGTCAACTGAGATGATGTTGCCTGTTGATTTAATTCAGATGGACTTTACACGTGCTTGGGATTTACTTGGTGAGATTACCGGAGATTCTGTCCAAGACGAACTATTAAATAAATTATTCAGCCAATTCTGTTTAGGTAAGTAAAGGTAGAGAGGACGACAAAATCATGACAAAACTATCAACTATTTGTTATCTTGATAATGGATCAGAGATTTTACTGCTACATCGTAATAAAAAGCCGAATGACATTCATGAAGGAAAATGGATTAGTGTCGGTGGTAAATTTGAAGCAGGTGAAACACCTGAAGAATGCGCCATCCGTGAAATTAAAGAAGAGACAGGCTTAACAGCTACTAAACTGGATTTAAGAGGATTTATTACGTTTCCAGATTTCAAACATGATGGTGAAGATTGGTATAGTTTTGTCTATGTCGTGACTGAGTTCGAAGGTGAACTGTTTGAAGAATGCGATGAAGGAACACTGGAATGGGTTCCTTATGACCAAGTCATGGCAAAACCGACTTGGGAAGGGGATTACATTTACTTAGATTGGTTAGTGAAACAGACACCCTATTTCTCAGCAAAATTTACTTATGATACAAATGGCGAATTAACCGAACATACCGTTGAATTTAAAGAAGAGAAGAAAGACTAGAAAGGAGTTATTTATGCAAATATATGAAGCAGGACAATATGATGTTATTGTTGTTGGAGCAGGACATGCTGGATCAGAAGCTGCTTTAGCAGCAGCCCGTATGGGATCAAAAACACTTTTATTAACATTAAGCTTAGAAATGATTGCGTTTATGCCGTGTAATCCATCCATTGGTGGGCCAGCTAAAGGGGTAGTTGTTCGAGAAATCGACGCACTTGGTGGCGAAATGGGACGTAATATCGATAGAAACTACATTCAAATGCGTTTATTAAATACAAGTAAAGGCCCAGCAGTACAAGCTTTACGTGCCCAAGCAGATAAAGAAACCTATGCAAAAAACATGCGTCAAGTTCTTGAAGAAGAAGAAAACCTAACACTTAAACAAGGAATGGTTGAAGAATTATATGTCGAAGATGGCCAAGTAAAAGGTGTTATTACAAACTCAGGTGCTAAGTACTTAGCTGACGCTGTTGTATTAACAGCTGGAACATCTTCACGTGGTAAAATTATTATTGGTGATTTAGATTATTCATCTGGGCCAAATAATACATTACCTTCGATCAAATTATCTGAGAACTTACTGGAATTAGGTGTTGAATTAGCTAGATTCAAAACAGGAACACCACCAAGAATTCACGCTGATTCAGTAACGTTTGATGATACAGTTGAACAACCAGGTGATACAATGCCGAATCATTTCTCATTTTTAACTCCCGACGAAGACTTTAAAGAAGAAAGTGTTTCGTGTTGGTTAACGCATACGAATGCTCAAACACACGAAATTATTCAAGCAAACCTACACCGTGCACCAATGTTTAGTGGAACGGTAGAAGGTGTTGGTGCTCGATATTGTCCATCTATCGAAGATAAAATCGTTCGATTCAGTGACAAACCACGTCACCAAATATTCATTGAACCAGAAGGCGCAAACACGAAAGAAATGTACGTTCAAGGCCTTTCAACATCCTTGCCAGAGGAAGTTCAAGTTGAGATGTTACGTACGGTAAAAGGTATGGAAAATGCGAAATTGATGCGTCCAGGCTATGCGATTGAATATGATGTCGTTATACCGCATCAATTAGACTTATCACTTGAAGTAAAATCATTACCTGGTTTATTTACTGCAGGTCAAATGAACGGAACAAGTGGTTATGAAGAAGCAGCAGGTCAAGGAATTATGGCTGGTATTAACGCAGCACGTAAAGTCCAAGGAAAAGACCCACTCATCTTAAAACGTAACGAAGCTTATATCGGCGTGATGATTGATGACTTAGTAACAAAAGGGACAACAGAGCCATACCGTTTACTTACGTCACGTGCGGAATATCGATTATTATTACGTCATGATAATGCTGATATGCGTTTAACTGAGATTGGACACGAGATTGGTTTAGTATCTGAAGACCATTATGAAGCTTTCAAAACAAAACAAGCACTCGTTGATCAAGAGTTAGAACGCCTAAGCAAAATCCGCCTAACACCACATACAGAAGGTTTAGTTGATTTATTCGAACGCGTTGGATCAGCCTTATTAAAAGATGGTATCTTAGCAAGCGACTTATTAAAACGACCAGAAATTCGTTACTTTGACTTAGTGACATTAATTCCTCGCGAAGAAGGACCATTGAACCGTCAAGTCGGTGAACAAGTTGAAATTCAAATTAAATACGAAGGTTATATTAATAAAGCTGTTCGAAAAGTAGAAAAAATGAGTGCTATGGAAGAAAAACAAATTCCAGAAGACATTGATTGGGATGCAATTGGGAACCTAGCAAATGAAGCAAGAGAACGATTAAAACTAATCAATCCAAGCACTTTAGGACAAGCAAGTCGTGTGAGTGGGGTAAACCCAGCAGATATTGCGATCCTTTCTGTTTATATCCAACAAGGTAAAATTAAACGTGTTGGCGAACCAACAGCATCATAACATTATAAATGGAGGCGACACACTGATGATTCAGCGTGCCGCCTCCATATTTTTTAAGAAATCTTTAGCTTTAGGCCCAAAGGTTGTTAAGTATTTATATGGGATGTATAATATTCTTATTATGTTATTTGCTAGGAGATTATCATGAACAGTATTAAACGTTTTTTTAAAGAGAATGGCTTATTTTTATTACTCATCGTTGGAATGGTTTTACTAAGATTATTTGTGTTTACACCCTTTGAAGTCGATGGACCTTCGATGAATTATACTTTAGCACACGGTGATCAATTATTCGGTGCGAATATCTTCAATGTGGATCGATTTGATATCGTGATACTTGATTCGCCGACTGAGGAAGGAAAGCAATACATTAAACGTGTGATTGGCTTACCTGGAGATACAATTTCATCTCAAGATGATGTGATTTATATTAACGACGAACCATTATCAGAAACTTACTTATCGGAAGAAACTCTTCAGAATAATACGAACACCATTGATTTTGCTCCATTAACAATTCCTGAAGGGGAATACTTTGTTATGGGAGATAACCGAAATCATTCATTCGATAGTACAGAGTTTGGACCGATTCCTGAAGAATCAATTAATGCTGAAATATTATTCAGATTTTGGCCATTAGATACTTTTGGAACCGTCGATGAAACTGATTAAGTAGAAATAACCACCTTCACTAGACGTGTTTAAACCGTTTAATGGAGGTGGTTAATTTGTGTGAATGGTTAGTTTAACCGATTAAATTGTATAATTATCTGGTGAATGAACACTTTCCAAGTTTTTAACACGTTTACATAGTATTTGATCAGCTATCTTCAAATAATTTTGCGCATTCGTTGACAATTCCTGATTTTTCGGAGCAATCCAGCAAATATGGTGACTTTCCGAGCTTTCTAAAGGAATTGACGTAACATAATCATCAGTAATGCGGTTTGTCATAATGCCCGAACCTGTTAAATAAGCATTTGACCCCGTAATGATATTAATTGCACTCATCCGGTCACTTACAACAACCTTCTGATCATTTGCTTGAACTTCTAAGGGATGTTCAGTTAAGAAGTCGTTTTGATGCTCTGTTTGTTCGAATGTGATCGCAGGATAATCCATTAAGTCCTTATATTTTATACTTTCAAATTCAGTTAAAGGATGGTCTTTTCGAATAAAGACATGAGGCTGGAATTCCCACATCACATGGAATTGTAGATTTTCTTGTTCGAATAAGCGAGTTAACATTCGGCGGTTAAATTCACTTAAGTATACGAAGCCAATTTCACTAACATTTTGCGAAACATTTTTAATGACTGAATAGGTATCTACTTCAAAGAAGCGATAGACAAAGCGTTCACCTGGATGTTTATTAATAAATTTGCTGAAAGCTTCTGATGCGAAGTCATAATGCTGACTTGAGACAGAAAAGAATTGACGTTCCGACTCATTATTAACAAACAAATCGCGCATGACATCAAGTTGGCTTAAGACTTGTCGAGCTTGAGTTATAAATTCATGCCCTTCATGTGTTGTGGTCATTCCGCTACTTGAACGGGTAAATAATTGTTGACCGACTTCAGCCTCGAGTTCTTTAAGTGAGACTGATATGGTTGAAGGGGATACAAATAACAACTCAGCTGCGCGGTTAATCGATCCGGTTTTTTCAATATGGTCTAAATACTTTAATTGCTGTATATTCAAATACATCCGTTCCTTTCTGAAACTATAGAGATGCTCTCTAAGTTGGATTTGGATACGATATTTAAATATACCGTAATAAATCTTTCAATGTTAATTATCATACCGCAATTTGTTGTAAATGTTAATTGACTATATAAAATTTTAATGAAAAACTTGAGAAAAACTGTAAACCCGCATTCGGTTCTAAAACGATTCCGAGATAACTACGAAATTATTCTACAGAAAAAGCCCTCAACCATCCTATTTACAAGGTAGTTGAGGGCTTAAACATTTTATTCAGTAGCTGAATTTAAGTAATTGTTTCTAAACTCTTCTACTTTTGCTTGGTCGGCGACTAAAGTATTCCCAGTTTCAACAAGTGGCGATAATGTTGAGTAAGCTGGTAATTTTAATCCTTGGTAAGCAGCATTAATTTCTTCTTGGTTGATAGCATAAAGAACTGATTTTCTTAAGTCAGCACTGTCTGATACCGGGCGGCCGGGTGTATTGACGTTGAATAACATATAAGTTACCGCATTACTTGGAATTGATTGGAGTGCTAAACTTGACTCGTTCTCAACAATTGGGTAATCAACTTCACCTAAACCATAGTACAGATCAACTTCGTTCGAGCGTAAGGCAGATAAAGCACTACTTGAATCAGCGATAAAGCGGACTGTGACTTGCTCAATGTTTGCATCTGCATCTGTATCAGGACGGTATGCTGGGTTTTTAACAAAGTTTGCTTGGTAATCATTTTTATCAACCATGATGTAAGGACCACTTGTCCATAGATGGTTATCATAAGAGCCACCTTCAGTGACAGCACGTTGGTCTCCATAAGCGATGTCTGAGTTTACATCATAAGACTCGATATCATAAGTATTTATTGCTTCAACTTGTTGTTCTGACACGATACCTGCTGATTGGTGACCTAAGTAATTTAATACTTGTGGAAATGGTTGTGTTGTTGTTAATTTAACGACTTGATAATTACCATTTGCATTATCGACCTCATCTTCAGAAGCAACAACAGCTGAGATAGGTGTTTCTAAACCATCTTCTAAAGCTTCTTTTACAGATGAGTCACTCCCAGACAGTGTCGCTTCTTCTAATTCAGTTACATCTTCCACAATTGAAACTTCGTCAATATGCTCATGTAAACTATACGTACGGTGATCAGGAACTGAATTAGGGTCTTTTGCACGGTTGAGTGAGTAAATAACATCTTCAGCCGATACTAAATCACCAGTATCAACTGCTGCACCGTCTTCGATTTTAGCAAAGTTAATATCATCACGTAAGATGAAGTAATACTCTGAGTTTCCGTCTGCAATCGCATGATTATAACTTAATGAATTCTCTGAAGTAATTTGGTCATCATCCGTTAGGTTGATTAAACGTACATACATATTCGTATTCAATTGGTTTATACTTCCGTCGTTCCCTTTAATTGGGTCTAATGAAGTCAATTGTGATGAGGTTTGTGTTAAAAGTAATGGACGTTCAGCATGTTGACTGTCATCAACATAAGAAACGGGTTCCCAAGCAAAGGCTCTTGATTTAGACAAACGAATAGAATCTGGGTTTAATACTTCTTGATTAAAGGCTTGCGCTTTTAATGATGTATATAATGGCACGATATACGCATTTTCAGTAACTAATTGATTCTCGAATTCAGTATACGTATTCACATATTCATCCGGTGTTTCCGTTGCTGCTTGTTCAATTAGCTCATCCACTTCCGGGTTACTCATAATACTGTTGTCACCATCTGTAATAAATAGTGAACGAACGGCATAATCAGGATTCCCTGTTACAGTTGTCCAGCTTGAGATAGCTAAGTCATAATTTCCTGCTTCTTTTTGAGCATTAAAACTTGCATAATCCGGCTGCAAACTTGTCTCAACTTGGAAGCCAGCGCGAGTTAATTGGTCACGGACAATATTAACATCTTGTTCGGATGCTGATTGAGCTAAGATAGTAATGGGAATAGCTTCTTGAGCATTGGCAGTTTGTACAGTAGTTGCGACGGGAGCGACTACTCCCACTAATACTAAGGCTGTTAAAAATAATTTGTTTAAAATTTTATTCATAAAAAATCTCCTTTTATTTTGCTTTGAATGTTTACGGCACTTACAACAATCTTCATCTGTGCTCATCGATACAGCTCACCAACTTTCTTCGTAAAATGCTTACGTGTTATTGAGTCATCTTAGGATCTAAAGCATCACGTAAGCCGTCTCCTAAGAAGTTAAATGATAAAACTAAGGCAATAATAGCCAAACCTGGATAGATAGCTAAGTAAGGTTGTGTTTCTAGATAATCACTTCCGATACGTAAGATGTTACCCCACTCAGGAATATGACTTTCAACCCCTAAACCTAAATAACTTAAACTACTTGTTGAAATAACTGCCGTCGCGACAGTAAGCGATGATCGAATAATCATCGGGGCACTCGCATTAGGAATAATATGTTTTAAAATGATTTTTACATCACTAACCCCAACAGCGTGGGCAGCTTCAACGTATTCTAATTGCTTCACTTGAAGTACGTTGGCCCGCATTGTTCTGGCGTAACCAGGAATGCCACCAATACTCAAAGCGAGAATTAAGTTTTGAGTTGAGGTCCCAAAAGCCGTCACAATCGTAATTGCCAATAAAATACCGGGAATCGCGTACAATACATCCAAGGAACGCATAATTGTTTGGTCAACACGGTGTGAGTAATAACCTGAGACTGCACCCAGGAAACCACCAATAAGTAGAGGCGCTAAAGTAGCCAACACCCCGACTAATAAAGAAATCCGACCGCCAAAGACCATGCGTGAAAAGACATCGCGCCCGAAATTATCAGTTCCTAAAGGGTACGTCATACTTGGTGCTTGTAAAATCGCCGTATAATTATTTTCAACGGCGTAACTATATTCAAAGGTTAAGTAACTTGTAATCGCCATCGCAAATATAAAGGTAATAATATAAAGCCCAAAGATAGCAACTTCATAACGAGAAATGTTTGAAAAGACACTACGTCGGCGCACATTTGCTTGATTATGATGTTCACGCCAAATTAACCAAGCAGCAATCAGTCCTAATAAATTTCCACTGAATGAAGTGACTACAAGTAAACCGATAACAATATATAACTGAGTTTTGGATACATTTTTCAAATGAGCACTAAATAGAGCAAGTCCCCAATGAAAGAGTAAACTGACGCCCAATAGGAATAAACCGATAGTAAACGTCGGGCTCATAGTAGGTTTGAAAAAGTTTAAACTCGTTGTCGCAATAATCGTTAAGTCAACGAGGACCGCAAAAATAAAATAAATTTGATACGACATGAGTTTACGTAATATTAAGAACATCCCCGTTATAAAGTTAAATGGATTCCCTAATAAGACGGATAACATAAGGACAAAACCCCATACGCGGTGCACAGGGTGAACTTTTCCATTGTTTTGAATGTGTCTGGCAATAAAGAAGTTTATGAAGCTGAGTATCAGGTGAATAAGGGCAAAGCCGATAGTCACTAAACTCCAATCTGTTCCTTGTCTTAAATATGTAAATAAAATGACCGCTAATGAGAAGACAATCGAAAGTGTCGAAGCAAAACGTAAATAGCGTTTTGCTACCGATGAATAAGATTGAATCAAAGCCAAACTCCTTTCTATCTAAGTTTAATTTTTTAACGTTGTTCGAATTCGTGGATCAATAAGTGCATACAGTAGGTCAACGACTAAATTGACTAAAGAGACAATAATCGCGATATAGATAACCCCGCCTAAAACAGCTGGAATATCCGGCACAAATTGTTTCTCTACAATATAACTACCAACCCCATTAATATTAAAAACTTGTTCGGTGACTGCTGATCCACCTAACATCCCACCAAATTGCAGACCAATCACTGTAATAACTGGAATCAGCGCATTAGGAATAATGTGACGCCAAATGATGCGCCAATTCGACATTCCTTTTGATCTGGCTGTTAGAAGGTAATCTTCATGAATCACTTCTAAAGTCGAAGCCCGGGTCATTCGTGCAACAGAAGCAGCTAAGCTAGTTCCTAGGACAATCGCAGGCATCAGCAGTGACCACGGATTGTCCGGATTAAAGGTTGCAGGCAACCAACGGTTACGAATTGAAAAGTTTAAGATAAAGATTAAACCTAACCAGAATGTTGGAATCGATAGACCAATTAAAGCAATGAACATAAAGAACTGGTCAAATAAAGAATTCACTTTCACCGCCGAATAAATACCTGCAGGGATTGCTATAACTAAAGAAATAGCTAGAGAGAAGAAAGTGACTTGCAGTGTAATAGGGAAACGGCGTAGCAATGCGTCTATAACCAATTCATTCCCTACATAAGTATATCCAAGATCAAATGTAACTATACCTTTTAGCGTTCTAAAGAGCTGTACCCAATAGGAATCATCTAAACCATGAAGCACATTGAAGTTCTGAATTTGTTCAGGGGTAGCTTGTACACCTAAGATGTTTTGAGCAGGGTCCGATGGTGAAAAATGCAATAACGTAAATACAATCCAAGTTACACCAAAGATAACGAAGACCATCAAGAATAACCTTTCAACAATGTACCTTAAGATTGGCATACGATAGACAATCATTAAAATATACATGGGCCAAGCTAGAATAATACTCGTTATAAACCCAATAGGTGTTACAATCCAGTCCGCGAAAATATCAGAAAGATGAATCCTCTCTGACATATCATTGTTTTCAATAACTAATGATTGAACATAATGATTTAACCGTTGATTAACTCGTTTTTCAGTCTGTTCAGCGCTAATACTTTGCTTGAAGTAGGCTTGTTTATTCTGTTCTTCTTTTATTAGTTTTTGTTTTAACACTGTTTTTTCATCATCAGAGATTCGTTCAGCAACTGGTTGAGATTTATATTTTGTGAAGTGTATGAGTTGAATCACGAAGAATATAATATGTAAGGGTAAACCAAGTACCCAAAGAGCTATTTTATAAGTCCATTGACGTTGCATTTGTTGATAGATTAAAGACCATCCTTTAGTTAAGGAACTGTTTTGTTGAATGTGTTCCAAAAATCTCACCTCCTAAGTAAAAATTAACTTATCGAATACATGAATAAATTTTACCCATGAATTCATACTCAGTTATTATAACGTTTCCACCTCAAAACGAGGCATGCGGATTTTCGAAGGCTAGCATTCGGATTTTTGAATGACGGTTGTCTGATCTACTCGCCTCTTTCAGATAGTTGCTATGTTATAATAATCGCTGTGTATTAACAGATATCAACGTATATAAAGAAGTATAGGAGTGAGTAAATGTCTGATATTTTAAAGGTCAACCAATTAGGCTTAAGCTTTGAGAGCGAAGACCAACAGCAAGAAGTATTAAATAATATCTCCTTTTCAGTAGAAGAAGGTGAAATTGTTGGAATTATAGGCGAGTCAGGTAGTGGGAAAAGTATGACGGCCCGTTCAATTACCCAACTATTACCTGATAATGCCATCATTCATTCTGATAGTGAGATTGAATTCAAAGGGCACAACCTCCTTGATACTAAACCAAAAGCCTTACGTAAAATATTGGGTGAAGATATTGGAATGATTTTCCAAGATCCATTAAGTTCATTGAATCCAACAATGACTGTTGGTGATCAAGTTGTTGAAGTGATTCGATTACATCAACGTATGAGTAAGAAACAAGCTAAGGCAAGAACAGTTGAATTGATGACGTCAATTGGAATTAAAGACGCTGATGTGAGGTTTAGTCATTATCCGCATGAGTTCTCTGGGGGAATGCGTCAAAGAATTATGATTGCCATTGCCTTAGCTGCTAATCCAAGTTTACTTATTGCAGATGAGCCAACGACAGCATTAGATGTTACGATTCAAGCTCAAATTCTATCCCTTATAAAGCAATTACAAACAGATTTAAACTTATCTGTCTTACTAATTACTCACGACTTTGGTGTGGTTGCTCAAATTTGTACACGAGTCATCGTCATGCAAGAAGGTAAAATTGTTGAACAAGGACCGATTGATGAGATATTTGCTAACCCTCAACATCCTTATACAAGATTACTACTTGAAGCTGTACCTAGAATTGAAGAAGAGAAAATCACTCAAGAAAAAGCGCAAGTTCAACCGCTAATCTCAGTAGAGCAACTAGAGCAAGTCTTCGATATTGGCAAAGGGAAGCAGCTTAAAGCAGTTAATCAGGTTAATATAGATATTTATAAAGGGGAAACCTTAGGACTTGTAGGTGAATCTGGTTCGGGGAAATCTACTTTAGGTCGCGCTATCCTTCAATTGTATAAACCAACGAGCGGACGTATTATATTCCAAGGCTTTGATTTGCATCAACTGACTAAATCAGAGATGTTAAAAGTCCGAAAAGATATGCAGATTATCTTCCAAGATCCTTATGCTTCATTAAATCCTCGTATGAAAATTGAAGATATTATCGGAGAGGCACTCGACACGCATCAATTAGTGAAGAATGCGAAAGAACGTCGGGCGCGAGTTGAAGAATTGCTAGGTTTAGTTGAATTAGACCCAAGTTTTGCTTCACGTTTCCCCCATGAGTTCTCTGGGGGACAACGTCAACGTATAGGAATTGCACGTGCGTTAGCTGTGGAACCTGACTTTATTGTTGCGGATGAGCCTTTATCTGCCTTGGATGTTTCGATTCAAAAGCAAATTATTGAACTCTTAAAGAAACTGCAAGACAGACTAGGATTAACGTATCTATTCATTGCTCATGATTTGGCAGTCGTGAAACAAATTAGTGACCGAGTAGCAGTCATGCAACAAGGACAAATTGTAGAAGTAGCAGAAACGAACGAATTATACGCGAATCCACTACACCCCTATACACAACAATTACTTCAAGCTGTTCCAAGGTTAGATGCACAGATGAAGTCGAAGGTGGTAGACTCTAATCCGCTAAAAGCGTGGCAACCAAATAAAGAAGTTGTAGCATTAAAAGAAGTTACTTCCGGACACTATGTAGCTAACTATTAACATATGGCATCCTTACTTATGAAGTAGGGATGTTTTTTATTAGGTGAATTAAACGCAATCAGGTAGGATTAAGTCATAGAGACGTTGTTTAAAGTTAAAAAGGAGCTAAAGTTATGATTGAATTGTTGGAAGAGCTTGCTAGAGTAAATTACTCAGGTGCCCCTTTTCTGGTTGCTTACGGTATAACATGGTTAATATGCGGAGTATTATGGCAAAAAATCAAATTAAACTATGCAGCCATTGCCACTCTGTTTCAGGGAATGGTTGCTTTACCAATCGCTTTACTCATTTTATATATTGTTGGTGCGTTTACCTTACGGCCGGATACGGGCATTTTAAATTCATTAAGTATTATCATTGCGATGAGTCAATTGTTAGCAATACCATTGTTGATTGCTATGTTCCAAAGAGAGCACTATACTATCATTCCTTTTATATTTAGCATCGTAGGTGCGGTTCATTTTCTAATGTATGCTTGGCTGTATCAAGAAGTTGCTTATATTATTATGCCGATTGTTCTATCAGTATTATTGGGCGTTATTTATGGTAAAAGTAAAGACAATCAATTAATAATATCCGCTAAAAGTGCTGGGCTAGCTTGTTATGCAACCGGGGGGCTCTTATTGATGAATGCATTATACTTACTATCAGGATACATCATTTAACTTGAGGAAGAGCAAGAAAGTGATGAGATGTGGATTTAAAAGAAAGTTCAAATCCATCCTCCAAGATTGAGAATATATCAAAAATTTGTTGAAAGGAGTAGGAATCACAATGGATACTGAACAATTAATCACAGAGATGAAAGGCCACCGAACAGACGATGCCCAAGCAATGTCAGCGTACTTAAGAAATCAGTTTCCTTTTTTAGGTCTTAAAAGCGTGGCACGTCGAAATATTACAAAGCCGTATTTTAAAGAAGCTAAACAAGAAGCACGAGCACAGTCTAAAGTGAATCCAGATACACCTATTATCGATTGGAACTTCGTCCAAGAATGTTGGCAACAGGAGGAACGTGAATTCCAATATGTTGCCACTGACTATTTAAATGATATGCAAACGTATTTGAAAAAAGACGATATCAATCATTTGAAAAAACTTATTACAACAAAGTCCTGGTGGGATTCTGTGGATGCTTTAGTGAAAAGAGTGGGCTATCTTCAAACACAGTATCCAGAGTTAAAAGAAACAATCATTGAATGGAGTGTATCAGATGATTTATGGTTGCGACGCGTAGCGATTATTCATCAATTAAGTATGAAGGAAGCAACCGATACTCAATTACTGACTCGAACGATTATGAATAATTTAGGAAGCAACGAATTCTTTATTAATAAAGCCATTGGTTGGGCATTACGTGATTATGCGCGAATAAATGAAGAATGGGTCAAGAATTTTCTTAGGCAGTATCAGACTGAACTAGCTCCTTTATCAATTCGAGAAGCATCAAAACATATAAATATGTAGACAACAAAAGACGTAGATTTTCATCTACGTCTTTTGTTGATTAAAAAATATTCTTCTTCTCGAACGCATTATCTTGAGGGTTGTAACCTAAATTGACTCTTGCTTCTTCATTGGATAGACGAGTGAACGTATTATTAGAGACACCATTAACAATTAAGAAGGGTTCTTTTAATTCTGCTTCGATACAGCCATCTATAAGACGATTCATATCCTCTTTAGATAAGTACATCGCCATGCCGTACTCATCAACTTCTTCGTCTAATTCATCGTCGCTCACTTTATAATCTGCGATCCGAATCGCAATAGATTCAATGCCATTTGAATAAGCATGGTAAGCAGCTAAACCTTCTAAGTATGCTTTAGATACGCCGTATAAGTTAGCAGGATGGATTGGATCCGTGGTCTTGACTTCAACACCGTCTGGATAACCATCAACGATATGGATAGAACTAGCGACAATGATGCGCTTCAAGTCTTTCGCTTTAGTCGCTTCATTATATAAGTTATGTGGGATTTTGTAGTTTAAATCTAATAAACTGTCATAAAAATCAGCATCTTGGTCAGCTTCTCCAGCTAATTGAATGACATATTCGATGCCATCTAGTAAGCCGTTCCAATTGTCAGGATCAAGTAAATCGCGTTTAACAATGGTTGCTTTAGCTTGAATATCGTCAGGAAGGTCAGAAAAATCACGTCCGACTAAAGTAAGCGCGTGTTTAGTAATAAGATGCTTTGCTAATTCGACACCAATGGTACCTGTTGCTCCAGTTATGAGTATCTTTGCCATAGTATTGTCTCCTTTTATCATATTGTTCCTTAAGATTACGTTTATAGTGCAAAAAATACAATTAAAAACACTTGCGAAGGAAAGAATAATGAACAATTTTTTTATAAAAGAGTAATGAAAGATTCGAATCCATTTGCAAAATGACTTTCATGGTGTAAAATCAAGAGTAATACAAAATGATATCGCTTTCCTATTACATGTATATAATAGAGTATTGAATAGAATTGAGGAGTGATGAGATGAATCTTGTAATACCCAAAGAAATCCGAAAATATATTGATAACCAGAATTTTCAAATTGATTTGATAGGTAAATCGAAGGCAAAGAAAATGATTTTAGATGATTGCGTTCTTAAGATAGAATCATCTTCTGGTGAAGTTAAAAATGAAGTGCTGATGCTTAGCTGGTGGCATGAAAAACTCCTACCAGTTCCTGAAATTTATGAAAATATGGAATTGAACGGTACGCACTATATACTAATGGAGAAGTTACGTGGAGATCCTTCCTATGAAGTGATTGTCAGACGCACGACAGAAGATCTAATTGAATTATTGGCTAATAGCTTAAAGCAACTTTGGAAAGTGGATGTAACCGACTGTCCAAGTGTCCAAACATTAGATGTTAAGTTAAAGCTAGCCAAAGAACGGGTGGAGAATAACTTAGTCGATGTTGACGATGCGGAGGAGGGGACCTTTGGTGGTGAAGGGTTTGAGGATCCAGCTGCCTTATGGCAATGGTTGAACGACCATCGCCCCCAAGAAGATCAACTCGTTTTATCGCACGGTGATTTTAGTCTACCTAATCTCATCGCAAGTGGGGTATATCTGACCGGGTTCATTGATCTAGGGCGAAGTGGCGTCTCCGATATTTATCAGGATATTGCGATCTGTTATCGCAGTTTGTTGAATAATCTAAAAGGAAAATTCGGTGTATTACGCGAATTTACTGAACAAGAGATTGAAAACTATGGCAACTTACTATTCGAGAAGTTGGAATTAGAACCTGACTGGGATAAGTTACGTTATTATATCTTATTGGATGAGTTGTTTTAGTTGATGATGAGAGAATTCTTAAGCCCTAGAGATTAGGCTTGAGGGGTCTTTTTGCTATCGACAACACAAAAAAGAACTAGCCACTTCTTCAGTTAATCTGTAGCTAGAACAATTCCAGCAGAACGTGTTCAACTCTTGCACGCTCCTTAGGCTTCACAGAGATTAATTGTTTGTTCTCCATAACTAAATCTGAACCATCTATTCGAACAACATGATTAACATTCACTATGTATGACCGATGGCAATGAACGAATTGTGGATATTCTTCCAATCTTTGATTAAGTTGCGACATATTTTCATAGAACCAATCATTATGATGCTGGGAAACGATGACTTTCTTTCTACCATGACTTTCAAAATATAGAATATTATCTAAGAGAATCGACTTATCTATTCCATTTTGGCTGTAGTTGAAGAAAGGAGATTGTGTTTCGAGTAATTGGTAACTTCTACCCAATGTTTCGAATAATTGAGTGCGTTTGATGGGCTTAGGAATAAAGCCAGAAGGCTTAACTTGAAATAAGTTGCGCTCATAACCATTCGTTCCTGTTACAAAGATAATCTCACTGGCATAATCTTTTAAATCATGACGGATATACTTAGCTACTTCAAGTCCATTCATTATAGGCATCTCAATATCTAATAAGATAATTCGCTTCATAGGCTCTTCTTTTTGAAGGTATGTGATTAACTGTTCACCTGACTGGTAACTTTTAACCCAAAAAGAAGTTTTGTGCTGTAGAGTATATTCCTGAATGAGCTGACTCAATTGTTTAGTAATGATTTCTTGATCATCACATATCAGAATTTCAATCATCTTTTACCTCCTTATCAACGTTTTCACTGGGCGTTTCATTCAATATGATTGAGACGGTAAAGGTTTCTTGGGTATGGTCAATTTTTAGTAACCCTTGGTATTTTTCAACAATTCGTTGCACACTCTTCAAACCAAAGCCGTGAATGGACGTGTCATCTTTACGTGACAGAATCTGTTGGCCTTGCTTGTTGACGATACCATCAAAGGTGTTAGCAATTCTTACTTTGAGTCGATTCCCTTCAAACAATATTTTTAGTTTAATTATCCGATTAGCTTCCACTGTCAAACACCCTTCAATCGCATTATCTAACAAATTCCCTAATAATACAGCGAGATCAATAGAATCAATATAAATATCCTTAGGAACGACGATATCCGTTATTACTTCAATCTCATTATCTGAAACAGAATGTAACTTCGAATTGATTATACCATCGATAGCAATATGACCTGTTTCGATAACTGGTTTCTGTAAATTATCAGGAACAATATCAATTAAGATACTCTCAAGCTCCGAGTTTGGATATTGACGAATGAAGCCATACAGTGGTGTCAAACGATTCTTAATATCATGACGAAATTGTCTCCATTCCTCGTTATGAGATTCTAATAATCTTAAGTGACTGGCGTATTCAAGCTGTTCTTGCTTGAAGTTTTGTTGTTCTGATAATAAGTCAAAACTCTTAGCCAAAGCATCATAAAGCTCGAATAAGATGATGTTAATAAGGAGGAAGAATAGAGCTAGCGACATCAAAATAGTTCCAGACAAATTAATCCATAAGAAAAGTAAAAAAATGATAATAGTAATCAATGGAATAATAAATTGGATGGTGTATAAAAAAATATTTTTATTCTTATGTAGCGCGCGATATTTACGGCGGTGTAAATATTTGATAAATAGAAACTCAACTAAGTAGGTAAAGACGACTGACATGATTGATTGGTAACTCGATGTATCTTGAAAATCTATTGTATATATATTTAATAAGGTAACAACAATAAGTTCAATGATAATAAAAAGAGCTAACAAGATGATACTCTCGCTAATCTGTTTAAAAATCTCACTAATATAGAGTCTTGAAATTAATATTATGCACATAATATTGATTGAGACGGTTAATAGAGGAGTTTCAAAAAAAAGATAGACACTACTAATTAATAAATAACTAATAAAACAAACAAATAAATTTTTCCCTAAAGACTCAGAGTTAGACCCAAATCTCACTTGGAAATAGGACCAAAGATTATAAACATAAATCGGAGTAATCAATAAATAAAAAATATCAAATGTAGTCAAATTGAGCCTCCCGAATGAAATGTCCTAATGATTCTATAATATTATACTAACATTTATACATGTTTTTTTGAATATATTAGATTAATTTATTCTCGTTACATATTAAGGGAGTTTCGTTACATTCTGGGAAATTATACAAATAAGTGTTATATGATGGTTATAGTAAATGAAAAAGGAGGGAGTAATTGAAAAAATACTTAAAATATTGCTTAAGGTTTTGTTACATCGGAATAATGTTTATTGTGAAGTTCAATGTCACTGAGAATTTGAGCTCTATAATTATTTATGAGCCAAAACGAAGCAAAAACATTGAGGAGTATTTTTCAAATAAAGATGGTTACTAAATTATCACAACAATTAGGTCGTTCAATGTCATTATCTGATGTAGAGGTTGAATGTGTTTCCCTTGGTATTTCAATAATTATTTTTCAATTGCTAGGATTCATTCTTGCTGCGATAATCGGGCTATTTTTTAACGTAATTGAAGAATTGTTTATTGTTATTTTTATGTATATCCCTTTAAGAATGTGTGTGGGTGGTTTTCATGCAAGTAAACCAGAATATTGTATGTTGTATTCGGGTATTATGTTTTGTTTGCAAGCTATCGGAATAAAATATGTATCCTGGGATAATGAATTTGTGAGGCATTTAATATTTTTTTCGCTAGTTTTAATTATACGCCTAGTAGTCGATTCTAAGTCAATTATTTACCGTTGGGTGAAATTAGTATTTGTAGCACAAACTAAATATGCTATAAGTGTACTAAACTTAATGTGTATAGCTTATGGGCTAACATTTGCTTTAGGGTACTATAACTTGATGAAGTATATATTTATTGGGTTGCTAACAAATGGAAGTTTGATCTTTATTGAACTGGTACGAAAGAATTTTATAGTTGGTTAATTTAGACAGATTATTTATTAAGGAAAGTATGATGTATGAAAAAATATAAAATTTTATTAACAGGATTATTAATTGCTACTTTTGTATTACCAACTTCTGTTGCTAAAGCATTTGAAAATAATAATGAAATTAATATTTCTAGTAATATAATTGAACCACTCGATGTAAGAAGGATGTGGATTGAAATGCATCCTGTTTCTGGAAATGGTCCAGCAACTTTTTATTATCATAATGGATATTGGCATGGTTACTTGCAAAAAGTTGGTTTTACTCCTCGACCAAACTCAATGTCGTATTATAGTGGCTATGTATATCCTGTAGATTCAGCAATACCTATTCCGTCTAAAGCTCCCGTTGAGGCAAAATAGAAAGGATAATTAAAATGAAAAAAATATTAAAGTATATAATCTTATTAGTATCACTAGTATCTATTAGTTCAATTTCTGTTTCTGCCAACGATAATCAAAGTTATGTAAGCGAGAATGAAGAGAGTCCTATTAGCCATATCGTATTTAACTCGAATAGCGTTCGACTAACTATCAATAATGAGGCACCTGAAGCAAGAGAAGTCATGCTCCTATTAGCAAATCACACAGACAATTCCGCCTTGAATCAACTTGATCCCAACTCAGAAGCCGATGATATCCAAGCTCTGCAAGAGGAGTTAGGAATTAGTTTCAATGCCATTGAAAATCAACTGGATTTAGAAAATAATCCGACTGTCTTCAATGTGATTCAACAAATTCAAGATGCATCATCTGGAATTTACTCGTCCATTGATCCGATGAGCAATGTTGTTTTCACCATTACTAACCCTGAGATAGTGGAGTCGGATGAGAGTATTCGCATTAAGTTGTTTAGTAATGACCTAATCGAATTTACACGTTCAGATGATAACACCATTGAATATAATTCTTATGACTTTGTGTTAGAGGGATAATTAAATTGTCGTAACCTTAAAAAGTTAGAGTTTTTATTCTAACTTTTTAAGGTCGTCGATTGTAAAATTAAGCTAGAAAGATTAAATAAACCATTCATGGTACACTCAAATCAAATTTTCAACCACGAAAATTAGAGGAGTAACCACAAATGACTTACATGAATCTTACTATGAAAGAACTTGTCTTGAATCATTGTATTAAGTTATGTTTCTTGTGATTATGTTTATTGCAAAATTAAATATAATAGGAAATTTAAGTATGTATTTCATTTTTCAACCGATAAAAAGTAAAAAATGTAAAAGAATATTTTTCAAGTCAAGATGATTAACAGGATTTCACGAGTAATAAGTAAATCTATATCACGTACTGAGATAGAAGAATGTATTAACTTTGGTCTCTCAATTATTGTTCACCAATTATTAGGTTTTATTATTGCAGTTTTTGTTGGGGTGTTATTCGGTACGGTAAGCGAGTTGGTTATAGTAATTTTTCTTTATATTCCATTGAGAGTTTGTGGTGGAGACTATCATGCTAGTACCCTTGAACAAAGTTTATTGTTTTCGGAAATTATGTTTGTACTAATCTCATTATGTTTAAAACATATGGTGTGGGATAGTACTCTGCTTATACAATTAGTTTTTATTTTACTGTATATTATCGATGTTTTGATAAAAGTGCCTAATTCAGTGAGAAATCGTTTTTAAAATTTAAAATTTACTACTCAATCTAAATATGTCAAAAATATTTTAATCGCAATGCTGATGGCTTATATACTTTCTTTTTTGATGAATTATGAAAGTCTTATGCAATACATTTTCCTAAGTTTTTTAAGCGAAAACTATTTTGATATTGACTGATATCACGCAAAAAGAATAAGAATGAAAAAGTAGTTGGAGAAACTGATAATTAAAACGAGGAGGAATTCTAGTGAAAAAAATATTATTAATTATAGCTATATTGTTGTCAGTTGCTTCGCCAATTTTAGCAAGTGCAGAAAATGATTATTCTGCATATTTGGTAAATGAACATGGCGAGAGTTATGGAGTCTTGACAAATGAAATAGGGACGTTTTCAAGTCCCAGTGGAGATGAAATTAGTCAAAAGACAATTATAGATATAAGTTCGGAAAATCTGGTTCCTTTGAATAGTAACTATCGATATAGTTGGGACTCATCTGGAAGTGTTAGAGCAGAGTTAACTGTGAATTTTGGGTATACGTATTATAATGGTCTAACACATGTTAAGGTGAATAGTGTAAGTGGAGGCTGGTCATCTTATAATAGTACAGTTCAAGTGTCTAATTCATACTTAGTAGTTGGGTCATCCGGAGTCACTAGTGCTGGCGGGCATATTGACCAGTCTAGAGTATATTATCCTGGAAGTAGTTTTACATACTATCCAAACTTTGCAACGTATATACTTCCTACCTCTTACGGTGAAATCGGAGCTAATCTCAATTTAACATTAGTAAGAGGCGGCACAACTTGGACTTTATACCTACCAAATAATTACTAAATTTTAACAATAGTTACTATTTTAGATATTCAAGGGGGAAAAACAGAATGAAAAATAAATTATTATTATCATGTCTTATTACCTTATATTTGTTCTTTATAAGTTCTATTCAAGTTTCAGCGGATGGAGTAGGTCAACTTGTTGAGTTAACAGATGATCAACAAGAGATATTGTCATTGCTTCATTTGAGACAAACTAACTTCTATTCAATCGATTATGAAAACGAAAATTCATCTTACATTATTCGCTGGGAAAAATTACAAGAAGACGGAAGTTGGCAAGCCATGGAATTAGTCAATGAAGTATACGACGGTGGTAAGCTCCTATTATCAGCCAATCTAGAAGATTTTATTCGTGTAGGTATTCTAACAGAAGATGGCGAGTTGAATACCTATGAATTCCTTTCATCAAGTTTACCTAATCGTATTGAAAGAGACAATAGAATGGAAGCTCTATTAGGAAATTGGGAAGACGATATCGAGATAACAGCTAATAAAAGGGAGCCTTTGGCATTCTTTATTCTAAGAGATTCTGACCATAGCTATTCTTTGAACATTGAAGAAATCTCGTCTGATTATGAAAAACCAGGATTTGAAGTGGAAGGTATTAAGGATGTATTTGCACTGACAATCGAATTTATAGATGGAGAATAATTAATTAGTCTGAGAATAGGCTATCAATAAAATGGGGTAGAATTAATGATCACGTTTAAAATTTACTTGTATTTAATGATAACAACTCTATTTTTAAATATAAATCCAGTCAAGACTGAACCAATAGAAAATCAGTTTATTAACTTAAATTATACTGTCTCATATGAAACTGCTAGCAATTTTTTCGAGGAACTAGATAAGGAAGAGCAAAGCCAACATAAAGACGGCAACTCAATGTCATTTTCATACGAAAGTGAACAACTAGTTAATATAATGGAAGAAAAATTCGAAAATATCATAGAAGATGAGTACTTGGAAAAGTTATTAATCAATGGTGATTTGACCGAGATTTATTATCTAGCTATGGAGAATACAGCTGATTATTCAGTAGAAGATATCACAGTGCTTAGCGAAGTAAATGAAAAAAATCTTACTAAGAAAAAACTGAAATTCACCTTAAAAGAGCAGCTATTTGAAAAGGACAAAGAACAAACGTGGAATTTAGAGGTGACAATCTATATCAATAAAGAAACCGGTAGGATTTCGTACTTCAACATAGAAGATAAACAGTATATTGATTAAATTATACAACTATATAGTACTGTCTTAAACGAGATTAGACTGCTATGTAGTTTTTTTCATATCATAGGACAGGGAGAAGATTTATGAATAAATTAATGAAGTTATTTACTGGTCTGTTAGGATTGATTATTATGGTGAATATTAACTTAAGTACTGTCACTGCACAAGGTGAGTATTCAGTTAGTGATGAACTTATACATGATGAATATCCTGAAGAAAGCTTTAAATATGAAATAATACAGCAAGATGTGAATGACTTTTTAGAAGGAGTAGCAGCATATCATAATCTGGAAGTGACAGATTTTGAAAATAGTTCGATACCAGAACTAACAATGGAACGATATTCATTCGAGAATGAGTCTTATATATTGAGTGTTGCTCAAGTAGAGAACAGCATTGCTTATGGATATACCAGAAGTGAAGGTTTTGTGTATTATGACGTTCAAAATGTAGTTAAAGAGAATGGACTTGAAGTGTCGACGGAGGATGATTTATCTTTTGCGACTAGAGAGGAAATTACGCAAGAAATTGACACTTTAATACATAGTTTAGGTATTGAATTAGATTATTCAATTGAGTTACAAAGTATCACAGCGAATGATATGAGTACATTATTAAAAGAATACTTTAATTTTGAAGGTGGCGATGAGGAGATTAGTCAGATTGCGACTGATTTATACATGGCTTCCGTTAAATTTTTTATAGATGACGTCCCTATTAATGATTTTACAATGGGGGATTATGAAGCAGGTATTGTTGCTGAAGATACTGTGTTTCAATTAACTTTTTCTGAAAATGGTCTAGAAAATTCAGATCTTAGGGGTTATAACAAAGTTGGTGAAAGATTAAATCAAATTAATTTGAATGCTGAAGAAATAATTTCATTAATTGAAAATAAATATGAGAATATAATTATTCTTAACGATACTAAATTATCATCCTTGGAACTAGTGTATCTGCATTTGTTAGGCTCTAAAACGAGTGAAGAATCAGACATATATATCCCTGTGTGGTTAGGAGTTATTGAACAGGAAGTAGATGGAGTGACTTATCCTACATATATATTTATTGATGCTGAAACTAAAAAGGAGTTAACATTACATTGATTAAGTATATTACTTCTGAACTAAGGAACAATATTCTAACTTCATATTTTTTGTTGATAATATTAGGTTATATTTTATTTTTGATTATACCGTTCTATCAAGAGTTACTTTTTGAGCGTACACATGAAGTAAATATAGCCTATATATGGACCGTTAGTACTAATCATACGTCGATATCATTGGCATTATCGACGATTGTAAATCTATTTGTCGCTGACTTTATTGCACGAGACATAAGACAAGGCGTTTTACAATATACCTTACCCAGGATGGGGAAAAGTAAGTACTTTTTGAGTAAAATATTTATATGTATTTCTTGTTCATTCTTAATTGTTGGACTAAGCAATGCGATAGTAATATATCTTTTATCTTTGAACTTTCCTTTGATTACAAATCCTATTGAAAGTAATTCTAACATTCTATATGGACTATCCAATGGTTTCTTAATAAGAGAACACTCGGCTATATGGTTTTATGGATGGTTAATATTTAAACAATCAGCTGAGATGACCTGCATGTCTTTAATCAGTTTAGTTGTTAGTTTTTTTAGCCAGAACAAACTTGTTCTATTTACTGTCCCCTTAACATCAAATGTTGTGATTATCTTTTTAGATAAAGTAAAAATATTGCCATTTCTATTAGATCCTCGCAAAGTTTTTTCAATGTATAATTCTCTAGGTTTGTACTTTGGAGAAGGGGATATTGAAAATAATATTGGGATATCAACAATCTATCCTATTTTATATCTAATAACAGTAGTAGTTATTATTTTTCTACTCATTATCTTTTTATATAAAAAGAAGTTTGAAGGAGGATATCGATGAGGCAAATCTTTCAAATGATCTGGATTCATCTCGTTACAAATTATACTCAAAAAAGAGTTCTATTTGCTTTAATACTGCAATGGTTATATATGTATTCAATTTTAAATCCAATTCTTGCTTTTGCTGATGAATTTAATTTAGATTTACACATATCTCTTTATCCTTTTTTACACACAGATCCAATTTTTATAATTGTCATAACACTATCTTTTTTGCTTATACTATCGAATATTCCTATGAATAATGAGATGCAGTCCTATCTGATTCACAGAACTTCTACGAGTAAATGGATTACATCACAAATATTGTATATAATCTTTAGTATTTTTATATATATAATAAATCCTGAATAATTCATACCTCTATAATTTAAGCTGGTTTCTTGAATAAATTAATCGTTCTTGGAAAAATTGGGAATTTTTCTACAAAATAGTGCGTTCTCGAAGTAGATTTTAACTAAATGAACCTTCT
>NZ_JBGQQY010000011.1:0-63347 GCF_045528545.1 Ruoffia sp. FAM 26254 | reverse complement strand
ATTATGAGGACGTAAAAAAGCTCATTGAAGAGTATATGGATTACTACAACAATGAGCGTTACCAATGGAACTTAGCGAAGCTAAGCCCTATTCAATATTATCAGTTTTGTACTACCAATGTCTATCCTTTAGCAGATATTTATTCAACACCTGCATTACCGCACATCAGAACGATTGAAATTGAAGAGTGAAATGCACTCAAAATATGTCTCAAATTGTCCTTGACTATAGGACCAGTTCACCCATTCTTCTCGAGTTGAGCGAACTTGAGAACAATCGGGCGGCCATTCTTCTCGAGTTGGGGGAACTTGAGAACAATCGAGTGGCCATTCTTCTCGAGTTGAGTGAACTTGAGAACAACCGATACACGATTCTTCCCGAGTTGAATAAACAAAAGACCCCAAATCCGATTCGAATTTGAGGCCAAATTTTATTTATTCATTGCTTTCTCCATTTTTTTCAGTCGCCTTGCCTTAGTCTCATTCTCAATTAATTTCACAACCATGAATCCTAAAACAATGGCACCCGCTGTCCATAGTACATCCATCATGTAGTTAGCGCACTCAATATAGTTTTCTTCAACCACGGATCGCACTGCCATATAAGCCGCTCCCCCTGGAACTAAAGGTACGATGGCTGGTGTGTTTAAAGTAATAACCGGTAATCTTAATTTTCTAGATAGGAAAATACAAATCAACCCAATCACAACGGAGCCCACAAAATTCGATATCGCCAAATCCCCGATTGCTTAATTAATCGCCCAAAAGCTCATCCAACCTAAAGTCCCAGCAATACCTCCAAATACAATACCCCTTCGAGGTCCATTTAAAATAATACCAAACGACACACTCGCAATGAAACTAAAGACAATTTGTTCAATAAATTCAGTCATATACTATCTCCTTAAGAAAACCATTGTAAAGTCATCGCAATCCCAATTCCAATTACAACTGAAATTAGTATGGCTTCAACCGTTCGAACAATTCCCGTTAGTAAATGCCCTTCAAATAAATCTCGCATTCCTTACGTAATTGCCAGTCCAGGAACCAATGGCATAATACAGCCAATAATTAAACTATCCAAATTAGCCACAAAGCCCATCCGGTAGCATATGACTGAAACGAGTGAAATCATAAACGCCGCAATCAAGTCATTAATAAATTTCATTTCCGTTCGAACGTAAATTCGATTCGAGGTAAAATAACCGAGTGACCCGATAGTAAAAGCGGTCAACACATCACTATACGTTCCACCTAGTAAAAGCATTAACGAAAAGCTAGCTAACCCCGCTGCTAACATCCGGTAATACTTATTGAACTCAGGTGTCTGTAAATCCACTGACTGCAAAGCTTTATAAAGATATATCAAAGAAATTTTACCTTCAGCATACTCACGTGAGTAGCGATTTGTTGCATCAATCTTCTCTAAATTGATTGAACGGTTCCGAGCTTGAGTCATTTGAGAAGTCGATTCATCATTAATACTCATGAAAATCCCAGTCGCTGTCACATAACTTTCCGTGTCCAATTTTTTACTATTTTGTGCAATGCGTTGCATCGTATCCTCACCTCTGTACACTTCCGAACCAGACTCCATCATAATTCTTCCAGCAAGTAGCGCTGTTTTCAGCAGTAAATTTTTATTATCCATCAAAATCACCTCTTTCGAATAAGCATAACATAAAATGAGTTACATGCATGAAAACAAAGCTTAAAATAATATCACTGAGGTAGTGGAACTATTTATAGGAAAAATATCTGATAATTGGGTTAGCAAACTCTATTTTCAGATGTAGTGCCCGCTACTCACATTACCTCATACAATCTGAACTTATTGTACGAGCTATCCTTTTTTTGAGTTTAGTATGGTAAGCTTAAATAAAATTAAATGGAGGTGTCACTTATGGATAGAAAAAACATTCAAATGATCGAATATCGACGAAAAATTAATGACAATCTGTTTTTAAGCGTCATTATTAGTTTCAAAAGGCTATCTGCGGGTCCAATTTTTCGGGATGCATCTGGGGAAAATATAAAAAAAAATGACTTGTTATTTATTCGTCATTTTTCAGAAGAAGATTTAAATAGATATTTAGATGAATTAGAGGCACTTGATTTCTTCAATTGGCCGTCCCATCAGTATTCAGATCTAGACTCCGTTTCGGAAATTCTTAATTTTATTGTCCTTGACGGCTCAGTTAATTATATATTTGGTATGCCTCTGCAAACTGAAAAAATGGTTGCCGCCCATAAAGCAACAGAAAAACTCCTTCAGATGTCAATTGGTAGTGAAACAGACTTTAGTGATTTTGATATAATTAGCGATTATAATGAGCTTTCTTTTTTAACGTTTAATGTCGAGGGAACCAAAAACGAATACTATGATATCACTATTGATATGAATCATAATGTCTATCATCTAGAAGTATCAGATAGCTTTGGCAGATTAGTAGCAGAGAATAAAACAGGTTCCCTCCGAACATCTACAATCAAAAAACTGAGGAAGAAATTGCTTAAGTTAGACTTACTGTCGTGGCCGATCGAAACTGAGAAGGTGGACATGATTAATCCTAGTAAGCCTTTTATACAATATAGTTTTGAAGTTTTTGAATTCATAACCTTTGGAGACCCGACCGAACCAAATCATCTGGCAGAAGTCCATAAAGCAATTGAACTTCTCATTAGCCAACCTTTTGGGAGTTAGGAATGGTATCGTAAATAGCCAAAATAAAAACAGCCTTTACCATCCAACATTTAGAAAATGGATGATAAAGGCTGTTTTTATAAATTTATGATTACGACTCTACTTCGCTGCAACTGCAGCCTTCTTCGCATTCCGAATCACAACTTCACTGTCTTTATCAAAGAAGTGAGCTTTATTCATATCGAATGCCATTGTGATTGATGAGCCGGGTTCACGGTAATCACGCGCATCCACTCTGGCAATAAATTCTCTATTTCCAGAGTTTAAATATAACATTGTTTCAGAACCGAGTAATTCAGAAACTGTAATCGCTGCATCAAGCAACGTACTTGGATTCGCATCAATAAAAATTTGTTCTGTGTGGATATCCTCTGGTCTTAAACCAAAGATTAATTCTTGATGATTGTATCCTTCTGCAGCCAATAGTCTTTTATCTGGTTCAGAAACTTCTATTTGTGTACCATCATCCATCGTAATAAAGCCGTCATTATACTCCACATTGAAGAAATTCATAGAAGGAGATCCGATGAAACTACCAACAAAAACATTGACTGGATTATCATAAACTTCAACGGGTGTACCAATTTGTTGAATGTAGCCATCTTTCATAATAACGATACGAGTAGCCATTGTCATTGCCTCAGTTTGATCATGAGTGACATAAATTGTAGTTGTTTGAAGACGTCTATGTAACTTTGCAATTTCAGTACGCATTTGAACACGAAGTTTCGCGTCTAAGTTAGATAAAGGTTCATCCATTAAGAAGACGTCAGCATCCCGCACAATTGCACGCCCTAAAGCAACCCTTTGTCTTTGTCCACCAGATAATGCTGCTGGTTTTCGATCTAAATAATCAGTCAAGCCTAGAATGACTGCTGCATTTTTTACACGTTCTTCAATTTCTTTTTTATTATATTTTCTTAATTTTAAACCGAATGCCATGTTATCGTAGGCTGTCATATGAGGGTATAAAGCATAATTTTGAAAGACCATCGCAATCCCTCTATCTTTTGGAGCGACTTCATTCATCAACTTTCCGTCAATGTGTAATTCTCCTTCAGTAATATCCTCTAACCCCGCTATCATACGCAAAGTCGTTGACTTTCCACAACCAGACGGTCCTACGAATACAATAAATTCTTTATCTTCAATGTCTAAGTTAAAGTCCGTTACAGCATTTCTATCATTACCTTCATATTGTTTCCCTAAATTTTTTAAGTTAATATCTACCATTCTAGTATTCCTTCCTATTCTAAAGTTTCTTTAACATCAATGTTTGAATCCTCATTATTAAGATTGAGAAGTGCATCAGACAAAACTTCAATAATATACAATGATGGAATTTGACTCGTTAAATCTTCATGCTGTTTCAACCTGACAAATGGCACTCTATAATCCAAAACATAATCACTCATCAATGCTAAATTGCTATCCGCGTTAGCGGTTATCGCAACGATTTTATAATCTAAGTTATTCTTGAATCCATTAACCATTTCCAATATCTCCGTTGTCATACCAGTGATCGATAGGACAAAAATAATATTTTCAGTTGTATTTCTTAGTTTAGAAAAAATTGGAAACGTCGGATCTGTCATCGCGTATGTATTATATCCAAGTATTGCTAATCGCCTCGCAGCATACTCACACATCGTTCCAGAGGAACCGATACCAAAAAATATAATATTTTCACAACTCTGTACTTGCTCAGCAATGGTTAGAATGCGTGTTTCAAAGTCATTTGGAAAATTAGAATCATCTAAATATTTTTTTGAAACGAATAACTCATTTTTTTCTACTTCAGAAGATTTAAAATGCGTTCTAAATTCAGTGTAACTGTCGTAACCGACTTTTCGAATAAAGCGCATCACTGAAGAGGATGACGTATGTGACTCATTCGCAATATCCCTCACACGCATAAAAGGTATTTTGTCCGAATTACTTGACATGTAATGATGTATCGCCCGCTCAGTCTCAGATAAACTATTAAAATCTAATTTTCCAAAAAATGACATGTTCCACTTCCTTTTCTATCCTTCAAACACGACAGTGAGCGCCGACTTTGCTTTGAGAGACACTACCGAGTCGACATCACCGGTTAATTGAACTACTTTTTGCTCATTTGAATCATTGAATAAGATAACAACGAGTGAGTGATCAATATTTTCAAAAGAAACGGTCTTAATAGTATCTTCCTCACTACTGAATATTCTACTTGCACCCGGTCTAACAAATTTACTGAAATGGGCCAACCCATAATAATCGAGTGTATACTCATATTCTTTTGTTAATTGATTGATTTTTAATAAACCGCGGCACGTACTTTCACCAAAGCCTGGGACGGTTGGTCCATTGTTTTCATCTAATGCCATATTCCATAATATAAATGATTTTGACCCATGCCTCATAATATCTATACCTGTTCGCATAAGGTTACTGAAAGCGAGTTCAAACTCAGGAATCCATTCTCCGCCAGATCCCTCAGTAAAGTGAATTTCTTTGTCTGGGAAAAACTGTTGGACTCTTGCTTGATTGATTGCTTTTCCACCATACCAATGCCAAGCAATACCATCCAAATTATCTGCCGCTTCGTCTAATAACGTGATTGGGTAATCGATTCGATCCCAATTATGATCATAGCCAAAAATCTTCGTAGCGTGCCCTGCTTTATCTAAGGTTGGTTTAAGGTAGTCCGATATGAACGTTGCCGCTTCTTCAGCCAATAATTCCATTCCTGGATAATGAGGGGGTACAAACAACGGTTCATTTTGTGGTGTGATCCCATAAACTGAGATACCTTCGTTTTTATAGGCCTGTATGAATTTCTCAAAATACCTTGCATAGACCTCATAATATTCCTCTAACAACTTTCCGCCAATCATACTCTTGGTTGTTTTCATCCATGCTGGTGCACTCCATGGCGATGCCATGAGTTTTAAGTCAGGATTAAGTTCCATGGCCCATTTCGTTAAAGGTAAAATACTTTCCCTATCATGATCAATTGTAAACTGGGTCAACTCTAAATCCGTTTGACCCTCTTCTATATCGTTATAACTATAGATAGAGCGTGAATAATCAGATGCCCCCATTGGATTACGAACTAGCGACAAACCAATACCATCATTATCAGCAAATAAGTGTGTCATTACCTCTTCTTTATCTTTATCTGAAAGGACTTTATCGATTAAATACGCTGAACTATCTGTAAAGGACGCACCAAAGCCATCTATTTTTTGATAGGTTTGCTTTTTATTAATTTCAATTGCTATGACATCAGATGATGTATCTACATCCGACATCTCGATTGCTTTAAAGAGATGGTTTCTATCATATGATTCATATATTTTTTGTGTCAATTAAGTTCACCTTCTTCTACGGTCATTTGAAATCGGTTGATACAGTACTCGTATATCTTTACTTGAATCATCATTGGCACACTCACGCCAAAGAAAAACCAGATAAACATTAACTTAGGTAAAAATATGGGTATTAACAATGAAATAACAATACTACTCAAACTTATACAAAAGAACCCTGTGTATTTCAGTGTTAAAAACACTGCGAATTGAATATTTTTAAACAAAGCTAGATTAAAATACGCAACAGTTAAGAATGTATTCATCACAACAATGATAAAAAAGGATAAGACGAGCAGCAATAAAAATTGGATCGGTGAATCTAATGTCAGTGAAATGACACCAACAAGAAACGCTCCAAGCGCTGCATAGACTAATGCGAGCAGCGATCCCGTAAATAGATTCGCTTTAAAGCTGTTTAAAAATTCTTTCATCGTTGGGTTACTTTTATCTAATTTGAATATTAAGTGATAACCAGCACTTACGGCACTCCCCATCGTGACGATAGGGAGGCTAAATATTACGGTTAGGACGTTTATAATAAGTAAGTTATAAACTGTATTCAAAAATTGATAAACGCCACCATCTAGACTGAATATTTTTTTCATAAGTGATAACGATCCTTTCTAATTCAACCATTCTTTGTTATTCAAGACCTAATTTTTCTCGATTAAGGTTCATTTTTTCATTTCTAATATCAACAATGCCATCCCAGCCATTTTCATCTAAAAACGCTTCATAATTAGCTAGTATACTATCAAACTCATCATCACTTGAAGAACGAATTAAACTGACTAATGTTGTATTCCAATTAGTGTTAATTGCAGATAAATTACGTGCTTCTTGCGTACCCGGCTCTGCATCAATATTTTCTAATACAAAGTGAGGATAGAGTAATCCTTCTCCCCATTCACGCGGCTGAATTAATGCAGGTGTTTGCATTGAGTCGCTCCCTAATGCCTGATATTTATCATGTCCGAAGAAAATAAACTCACTTAAGCGATACTCAGTTTTATAACGTTCTGAATCATTGTCTTTAATTTCTTGTATCTCTGGAAGTAAGACAATTTTTCCTTCTTCATCATATTCAAACGTCTCGCCTTCAACACCAAATGAAGTTAGAATACCACCATATTCACTTTGTAAATATGTAAAGACTTGCATTACTTTTGCAGGATCTTCTGTTGTTTTACTAATGTAGTTAATCATCCAGCCAGTAATCCCACTTTGATTTAATTTCGGATCATTACCTTCACTATGTTGTGGTCCGTCAATAGCAATATATTCAGCGCCTGGATTCGCAGCTAACCAAGTTTGTAAAGCACCACTCAGTTGAGCAATCCCGCTGATCATAATCGTTCCATATTGTCCTGATTTTACTTTTTCATCGAAAGCCGTTCCGTCATCTGAGAAACTATCATCTGAGATATTACCATCTGAATGAACCTGTCTTAATGTTCTTAGCCAACCCAAATATTCTTCATCTAAGTTTCTATTTTTAAAACTTCCATCTTCATTAACTAAGTCAACACCCAAGAAGTCTTGGAATACGTCCCCTAATGAGCCCGTACCTTCACCTAAATCATTGAATCCTAATGGAATTAAGTCAGGGTATTCTTCACTCATTTGTTCCATTGAAGCAATAAATTCTTCTGGCGTTCCAAAGTCCGGTTCTCCCATGGCTTCATACACATCTTTTCTAATTAAAAAGTTCGTATTTGCTGGAATCATGCCACTTTCATAATCTGCTGCTGTATTCGAATAGTTTGGATAGCCGTATGTATTACCATCCTCTAGTTGGAACCAATTCAATGTATCTTCGGCAGCCACTTCATTCCAGTATGGATCGTATTTTTCTGCCAACTCGTCTAATGAATATGCCCAAGTACTTGCTTGTTTTGCAACTTGAGAGTTCGAATCAAAGACAGTCACAATATCAGCCACATCTTCACCTGAAAACATCGTATTTAAATTCGTATCGTCACCTTTAATAAAATTCACTTTAATATTTAAATCTTCTTCCATCTTTTTAGTAACTATATCTTCTCCCCATGAATCATTCCACCAATCAGCGTTTACGTACCACGTTAACTCTGTCACTTCTTCTTTTGTATCTAATTGCCATGCTGGGGTAGTGGCATCTAATTCATAACGATCTTCAGCACTGTCCGCCACGATTTCCTCACTAGAGTTGTTCCCACATGCTGCTAATAAAAAGGCTGAACCTGCCAGTAAGATACTTTTACCAATTATTTTTTTAAATGTCATTATTTTTCCTTCTTTCTATTATTCTTTAACTGCGCCGACCATCATTCCAGAAATAAAGTGTTTTTGAAGTAATGGATAAATCAGTAATATTGGAATCGTTGTTACGACAATCGTTGCTAACTGAACACCTTTTGTCGTACTTTGGGCAACTGCCGTTCCTATATTTTGCATTCCCTGAGTTTGAGATTGGACAATGATTTCGTACAATTTCATTTGTAATGGGTATAAGCTTTTATCTGTAATATAAATTCTAGCTGTCATAAAGTCATTCCATTGATTCACTCCATTAAAAAGAGCTATCGTTGCGAGTGCTGGTTTTGATAAAGGTAGGAAAATTCGTAAGAATATCTTCCAATGCCCTGCTCCATCAATCATGGCTGATTCTTCTAGAGAAGCAGGAACACTTCTAAAGAAGTTCATTAGAATAATAACGTCATAGTAACTTAAGAGTGCTGGGATAATATATACCCAAAAACTATTCAACATACCTAACTCTCTAATTAAGAGATACATCGGAATCATACCACCTGAGAAAAACATCGTTGTAATTCCCATAGCAGAATATAATTTTCTCCCTTTTAGATTTGCTTTACTCATCGCATATGCCATCATGGCACAGAAGAAGACGTGAGTGACTACGCCAATAACTGTCTTAGATATAGAGATAACAAACGCTCTAATCATAGAGCTGTCTCTGAACACTGCTTTGTAATTCTCTAATGATAGTTCATCCGGCCAAAAAACAAAACTCCCTTTTGCTAGTGCCTGTCCAGATGCGAATGATGAAATTAATACATTCCATAAAGGAATAACGATTATTATTGTGAATAACGATAATACAATAATATTAATAACATTAAACAATCGACTATCAACGTCTTTTTTCATTACTTTACTTTTCACATAATTCTCCTTTCTTACAAAACAGATGTGTTGTCATTTAATCTTTTGGTCATCTGATTCGATGCAACTAATAAAATAACCGACACGAGCGATACACCTAATCCTACAGCAGTAGCATATGAGAAGTCCCCTTGAGCAATACCCATTCGGAAAACGTATGAGTTAATTACTTCTGCTCTGACCTGGTTTTGATTATTCATTAATACCATTGTTTGGTCTAAGTTAGATCCAAGCATCCCGCTAATTGTTAAGATAAGGTTCAAGCTAATTATCCCTTTGAGCATCGGTAGCGTTATTTTTGTAATTTGTTGGAAGCGAGTTGCACCATCAATTTTAGCTGCTTCGTAATATGCCGGGTCAATTTTTGATAAGGTGGCTAAGTACAATATCGTGCCCCAACCTGTATTTTTCCAAATATCAGATAATACAGCGATCCACCAGTACTTATCCGCCGTGAGTAAGTAATTTTGATTCCTAACTTCAAAGCCTAACCCAGCAAGAATGGTATTTAATAAACCGGTTGTTGATAGCCAATTAATTAACATTCCACCAAGTACAATCCATGATAAGAAATACGGCATATAAGAAATCGTTTGAACTAGTTTTTTGAAAGGGCCTTGTCTAAGTTCAAATATTAATATTGCGAATATAATTGGCAAACCAAATCCAATGATTAGTTTTAGGAAACTAATCCCTAACGTATTAATGACTGATCCCCAGAAAAATTTATCATTTAAAATGATTTCAAAATTTTCAAACCCAACCCATTTAGCTGTACCAAAAGTATCCAAAACTGTATAACGTTGAAAAGCAATCACTAAACCGTATATCGGAATAAAGTTAAAGATAATCATAAAAATGATTCCAGGCCATACCATTGTCTGTAATTCCCACTGATCAAAGAAAGCTTGGAACCAACTCTTGATACTTTTTCTTTGTTTTTTCTTCTGTTTCACTTTCACTTCCAAAACAACATCTCCTTTATTTCGTCTTTAACTTTAATGACCGTCGAATTGGGTAGACTGCTCCAACAATCCCAGCATCATTTTTTAGCTTAGTTTGCTTTATGGGGGCAATTGTTTTACCCATCAAATACTTTACGCTATCATGTCTTTGTTCCCATCTAACCAGTTCCTTTTGTAGTCGTGTGAAGAAGTCATTGTTTTCGCTAATTCCTCCACCGATTAGAACGACCTCAGGATCAAAAATACTGATTAAATTAATGAGGCCAATCGATAAATCACGGAAGAATTGCTCAATAACCTGCTTTGCTATTGAATCTGTCATCTCTTGTTCGAAGATAATTCTGGCATCATATATATCTTCAAATTCACTATTCTCTGCTTTTTTAAACTGGTTATATCTCATACACAGTCCACCAACGATAGCAGCCCGTTGATTGATTGAAGCTGTTTCGATATTGCCCTTCTCAGGGAGTTCATCAATAATCATCCAGCCAAACTCCCCAGCCATTCCATGGTGACCGCGGTATATATCACCGTTAATCACTATTCCTCCGCCAACCCCAGTACCTAATACAACACACAAGTAGTTGTCTATACCCTGCGCATTTCCAATCCAACGCTCGGCAATTGCTGCGGCGTTCGCATCATTTTCAATCTGAATCGGTATCTGTATATGTTTTTCAAGCTCTACTTTTAAGTTTACACCATACATCGCTTTCAATGACCCTGCAGTAGTAAAGTATCCATTCTTTTCAATAATACCCGGAGCACTAATTCCAACTGCTTTAATCTCAGGTGTGCCTTCAATGTTTCTTGTGATAATATTTAGTATATCTTTAATAAAAACGTTTTTATTTTTGCTCGTAGGTATTGAGCTTTTGTTCATCACATCCCCTTCTTCGCTCACTAGACCATACTTAATACTTGTACCACCGATATCAATACCTATATACACAATTTATCCCTCTTCCGTCATTATCATTTTCACGGATTTTCCTTCGATAAGTTCTCCCTCTAATTCCAAAGACTTTCCAGGCGCATCCGTTTCAATCATGTCAACCAAATGCCTCACAGCACATTGACCTTGTAATTCTATCGGATTGTTAATCGTCGTTAATTTTGGCTCAAAGTACTCCAATAACTCAATCCCATCAAAGCCTACAACACTAAAATTATCTGGCACAGTATAACCTAAATCATACAAGCTCTTAATTGCCCCAATAGCACTCAGATCATTACCTGCTAAAAAAGCTGTTGGATAATCTACTTCTGTCTCCATAAAATATTTTATAGACTCATAAGCTGCTTGTTCTTCAAATTTCCCCTCCAGAATATAGTCAGCTCTGAATGTTATTCCAGCCTTTTTCAAGGATTTTTTATAACCTTCAAAGCGCTCATCACTATCATAGACACCCGTAAATCCTGTAATATAAGCGATTTTAGTATGTCCTTTGTTAATCAAATAGTCAGTCGCTATCTCACCTTTGTTCTGGGAATCAAAAACAACACTGCCGATTGTTTCAGCCCGGATTTTTCGATCAATGAAAACCGCTTTGATTCCTTTTTGTTTAATAAGTCCTACTTCATCTTCATTAATATAGTCTTCAAAGCCTATAATACCGTCAACAACATTCCCCATGATGCTTCGCATCACTACATCTTTATTAGAAGTAATAAACACATTGATCCCATAACCTAATTTGTCCGCCTCTTGAGCGATTGCCTCAACTAACGGACTAAAGTACGGTCCACTAATACTATTGGTATAAAAGCCTAACATCTTTGTCATTCCAGATTTCAATTGCTTACCCATTAAGTTAGGGACATAATGTAATTTATTTGCTGCTTCTAATATTTTTTTCTTTGTTTCAGGTTTTACAACATCAACACCATTAAGTGCCTTTGACACAGTTGATATTGATACACTTGCTTCTTTTGCAACATCTCGGATTGTAATTCTTTTGTCCATATTATCACCATAAAAAACGTTTTCATTTTAGTTTGAAAGAATCGATCGCTTTCTTTAATATATGTACACTATAAATAAAAACGTTTTCATTATCAAGTCTTTTATTTCTTTTGGTGCTTATGCCAGCTTTTTGAAACATACTTCTCAATGGTACAAGCTGTACCATTGAGGTAATTACTTAATCAGTTAAATGAATACTTCCTATATACATCGCTGATTGACTGTCGAAGCCTAGATATAACTTAAACTCACCTACATCCGCTCGCTGTGTCAAATCACTATGAACATAGGCTAAATCTTCTTCTGTGATGATGAATTCAATCTCTTTTTCATCTTTGGCATTCACTGTTTCTACGCTCCATTTTTTTAACTCGCGCATGGGACGCGTCACCTGTGCTACCACATCTTGTAGATAGAGTTGCACAACCGTTGATCCTTTAATGTGGCTGATATTTTTTAAATCTGCACCTACTGTTATAGCTTCAGCTCTTGTCATAGTTTCTTTTGACAGAGTGATATGCTCTAAAGTAAATTCTGAATAACTTAAGCCATGACCAAATGGATATAATGGCGTATTTAATTCATCTAAATATTGCGATATATATTTTTCATTTTTATTATCATTTTTTTTAGGTCGTCCTGTTGACATCTGTGCGTATGTATTAGGTAACTGACCAACCGACCTCGGAAAACTCATTGGAAGCTTAGCTTGTGGATTGGCGCCGCCCATGAGTATGTTGGCAAGGGCATTCCCGCCTTCACTACCTGGAAACCAAGCTTGGATGATTGCTCTAGCTTCCTCGTTAATATTGCTCAAAGCTAAAGGTCTTCCACTAAATACGATGACAATTGTTTTAGCATTTATCTTACTTATTTCTTGAATCAATCTATCTTGTTTACGTGATAATTCGATGTTTACCAAACTAGATCCTTCACCTGATTCATCACTCTTTTCACCGACAGCTATAATCACTATATCTAGTTCTTTTGCTAGTTTTTTTGCTTTCTCAATGTACTCATCTGTTATATTTTCATTTTCACTAAAGTCTAAGGTTGATAAGTTGATACTTTTACTCGCTAATCCATCTGCCAATGATATCGCTTTATCATTTTGTCCCATCCAAGACCACGCGCCCAGAATATCTTGCGAAGTCGCTTTGGGACCAATTAATCCAACATTTTGACCATTTTTTAATGGAAGTATGCCATCATTTTTTAATAAGACTATTGATTTCTCAGCGATTTTACGTGTGCTGTCTCTCAATCCATCGATTGTTTTCTTATCTAATGAATCTTTTTCTAACCCTCTATATGGATCCTCAAATAAGCCTAATGCATTTTTTAGATTGAGTACCCTTAATACCGACTCATTTAAATTGTCGAGATTTTCAGCATTAACAATTAAGTTTAAGTGACTCAAATAACTATCACTCATCATATCAATATCGACACCTGCATCAAAAGCTAGTTCTGCCGATTCATAGCCGTCTTTTGCGACCCCATGTGGTACCAACTCAGCAATACTTGCCCAGTCAGAAATAAGTACACCTTCAAAATTCAAGTCTTGCCTTAACGTTTTTTGAATAACTCGTTTATTACCCGATACAGGTATTCCTTGTATCGTGTTGAATGAAGTCATCACTAACTTAACACCGGCATCAATCGCTGCTTTAAATGCTGGTAGGTAATTCTGATACATCTCGATGTCTGAGATATCAACAGTATTATAATCACGGCCAGCTTGAGCTGCGCCGTATCCAATAAAATGCTTAACACAGGCTGCCAAGCTATTTTTATCCTTCGCTAAATCCGTCCCTTGGTATCCCTCGATAAAAGCACGTGTAAGGGCCGCCGATAATATTGGATCTTCTCCGTTGGTTTCCATAACACGTCCCCAACGCGCATCTTTTACATAATCTGCATTTGGCGAAAATGTAACATGAATCCCTGCATTTGTTCCCTCATGGGCTGACAGCCTGGCTGCTTCTTTTATTATGGCCTCATCAAAAGATGAAGCCATTGCCAAAGGAATGGGGAAGATTGTTTCATAACCATGAATGATATCTGCCATAAATAACAAAGGAATTTTCAGTCTACTTTGTTCCAGATATTCTTTCTGAATATTATATACTTGTGAGGCTTTCTGAGTACCCAATACCGAACCTACCCGTGATAATTGCTCTGAATCTAGCTCCCATTCTTTCACGGGACCAGTGATTTCCCCACCTTGTTCAAAAAAATCAGGCGTCAACTGAACTAATTGGCCAATCTTTTCATCAAGGGTCATCTCATTGAGAAGTGCCACTAAGTCAACTTGCTTCATATTAGAGAATCTCTCCATTCGTTTCGATGACCTTCTTATACCAGTCAAATGAATCCTTTTTACTTCTATTTAAAGTACCCTGACCTTCATTATCTTTATCTACATGAATGAAACCATACCTTTTTTCCATTTCACCTGAACCAAAACTCACAATATCTATAATTCCCCAAGGTGTGTAGCCTAATAAGTTTACCCCATCTTCGATAACAGCGAGCTTCATTTGTTCAATATGTGCTTTTAAGTAGTCTATCCGGTATTGATCATGTATCTGCCCATCTTCTTCCACCTTATCATATGCTCCAAAGCCATTCTCAACAATGAATAAAGGTAAGTGATAGCGTTCATATATTAGGTTCAATGTATATCGCAATCCAACCGGATCAATCTGCCATCCCCAATCACTTGCTTCTACATAAGGATTATCTAACCATCTTGCATCAGGGAAATCTCCAATAGAGAATCCTTCTGCCGTGTCAACAGTCGTCACTGTACCGGACATATAATAACTAAAGCCGATATAATCTACTGTTCCTTCTTTGAGAATGGCTCTTTCTTTCTCTGAGATATCAATCTGATAACCTTTTGCTTCCCATTCTTTCTCAACGTACTCTGGAACAAGACCACGAGCATGGACATCACTATAGAAGAATCTACGATTCATGACCTTTAATGCCGCCATCTGATCTTCAGGTTTACTTGAATAAGGATACACTGGTACGTAAGCCATCATACAGCCTATTTGAAAGTCGGGATTAATTTGACGTCCCAGTTTGACTACTTTCGCACTGGCAATAAGTTCATTCATCGCTGCCTGATAGATGATTTCTTCTTTGTTTTCCCCTTCAGTAAATAATATAGCTGAATTTGTCCAAGTGTGAACATCATGCTGTCCGTCTGCCTGATTATTGATTTCATTAAACGTCATCCAATATCTTACTTTATCTTTATATCGTGTCATCACTGTCTCAGCATAAGTTACATATAAATCAATGACTTTTTTACTTCTAAATCCACCATAATTATGATACAAGGCTAATGGAATTTCAAAGTGAGACAATGTAATAACAGGCTGTATATCATTTGCTAGTAATTCATCGAATAAATCATCATAAAATTGAAGTCCCGCTTCATTTGGTTCTGAATCATCTCCATTTGGATATATACGTGTCCAGTTAATTGATGTCCTAAATACTTTTAAGCCCATTTCTTTAAACAATTTGATATCTTCTTTATAACGATGATAAAAATCAATGGCCTCATGATTTGGATAATACTCAGAGCTTAAGACACCTTCCGTTGTAATTTTTCTATCAATTCCATTCCCACCTGCTGTCATAACATCAGCAATACTTGGGCCTTTTCCAGCTACATCCCAGGCCCCTTCAATTTGATGAGCAGCTACAGCTCCACCCCATAAGAAGTCTTTAGGTAAATTCGCCATCTGTACCATTCCTTTCTATTTAAACGCTTTCTTAAAGTATAGACATTGGCACACTTGAATCCTAGTGTTAAGTTAGATGTTGGTTGTTATTTCAACAGAAAGGATAATTATTCTATCGCGGAACAGGGTGTACCAAACTAGATAAACAAGTTATTCTTCTAAATTCACACCAACAAAAATAACTCTCACATCAACTGAACATCTGATAGTTTCTAAGCTGGCGCTGATTCGAGACTCTTTTTAATAAATATTTTTAGTTTATGATTATTACGAATTTAACTTCTATTATCTTGCTACGTTTTAAGTAGGCTTACCTCATACAATCTAAACATATTGTACGAACTATCCAATTTTCCCCAACAAAAAAACCATGTTCGTTCACCGAACATGGTTCACTCTTTAATTCACTTTAGCAACTGCTAAATATTTCTTATATAAATCACTATAATCCACCGACTCATTTGGCTTCACATGTCATACTCATTCTCAAACGGCATGCCTTTAACTACGGCAATACTTCCTAGCGTTTCCGCATTTTCAACGACTGGAATGTATAGTGTGTAACCCAACACATCCGCAAGTAATTGCGAGAATGATTCCAACTTAGTAATGCCACCGACAAGTCCGATTGAATCGAACTCAACTAGCTCTTCGAGCAATTCTACGTTGTGCTTAATATTGAATATCATCCCCAACATAATCGAAAATAATACGGATTCCCGTGTACTCACACGGGTTAAATCATAGAGATTCCCCGTCGCAAATTCATTCCAAATCGGTGCGCGTTCTCCGTTTAAATAGGGAACAAACACGGAATCAGTTGCTGGTCTAAGTCCCGCAACAGTATTTAATTCCTCAAAGGTACTATTAAACACACGGTTTGTCCAAGACAAGACATCCGCTCCATTGTTACTCGGCAAACCAATCAAGTAATGATCTGGATCAATAGCATAAGAAAAATTTTGATACGCATTGTTTAATTGTGGACTCTTATGAACGACTCGGACTGCGTGGCTTGTCCCAATCGACAAATCTGCCGCGTTGGGCAAATCTCTGAATACATAATTCGACGAGATCCCATCCGATGTTCCTACAGATACAGTGGCTTCAATATCGAACAAAGAACTCAAGGCTGGGACATTATAATTTACTGCCTCAATGCGCGGTAGCTGCTTCTCGGCATCGATTCCAAGATTATTAAGTGACTCTTTATCCCAAGTTAATGTGTCTAAATTCAACAATCCACTACTTGAGGCATTACTTAAATCAAGCACCCATTCCCCAGTCAATCGGTGGAATAAGACATCTTTTAAAGAACCGACCACGATATCTTCCTCAATCAGATCACGTAAATCCATTAACTTGAAGTAAGGATTCATACTATGATTTGGCGTACCTGTTCGTTCATACTGGTCTTCCAATTGTTTTGCGGTCATATCCTCTAATGCTTTCACACCACGTTTATCGGCCCAAGCAATCACGGAACCTACTAAGTTAAAATCATACTCCATAAGTTGAACACTATGCATCGCAGTTGTCAGTATAATTTCTAACTGCCCCACTTGATGACGCTCAATTAATTTGTTTAAGCCATCTAGAATATGTTCCCAAATTTCATCTAAGTCCATTTCAAATATATCATTTGTACTATGAATCTTTAAGTGCGGGTATTTGACTGCACCAACCACTTCATGCCCTTTGTTAAACAAGTTAATCTTTATATTCGTTGTTCCTACATCAATACTTGCTATGTGATTCATCAATATTCTTTGTGCCCTCCAAAATTATAACGCATTGCGGATATAACTTGATTTGAGAAAGCAACATCTCGAAGTGATGCATTTCGCTGCATTAGTGAAAGTGATATGACTGGTGTAGGAACTTCTTCCTGCAAGGCTTCACTGATCATCCATTTTGCTTCTCCTGATGCATGGACTTTATGTCCAAATTGACTCAACTCAACGTCCGCCACCAATTCTTCATGAATATTTGATAACAGCGCTGATTCAATGATTGAGCCATTACTCCAATTACGCGTGACTTTACTCAAGTCAAAGTCGAATTGGCTTTGTTCTTTCAATAACTCTAAGCCTTCAGCGATAGCTTGCATCATCCCATATTCAATCCCGTTGTGAACCATCTTCAAGTAATGACCACTACCAGGTTGAGGGTAAAACTCAAAACCGCCTGGTACACATAGTGATTCCAATAAAGCCAGTAACGACTCATCTGTGTCAGCCGGCCCGCCTAACATCATACACGCTCCATACATTGCACCTTCAACCCCACCAGATAAGCCGCAATCATAGTATTTAATGCCTAAGTCTGCTAACGCTTCAAAGTTCTGAATTGAATCTTTATAGAACGAATTTGAAAAATCAATAATCATATCATCTTTTTTCAATAAACTTGAAAGCTCTTTAATCGTTGCCTTTGTTGGTTGACCTGCTGGTAAAACTAAGAACACAAGATTTTTCGTTTCTTGAAAGGATTTTAAATCTGAGATGCTCTTCAAATAATTTAACCGTTCATCCATATACACGTCAGCAATTAACGGATTCACATCGAATCCGTTAATTGTCTGACCTTGCTTATTCAATTGTTTAGCAAGCGATAACCCCATCTTGCCTAATCCAATAATTGTTATTTCCATAAAGACCACCTTAGTTTAATTCTGGCCAGAAATCACCATTGGCAACAATTAAATCATCTAATACTTCACGTGCTTTTGTTGCACTTGGTATCGTTCTAGATAATGTATAAGCTTGCCACACTTTTTGATAACTTCCTTCAATAAACCCTTCAACTAATAGTTTTTCCGATGAAGCCTGTTGGAACATTAGCGCTTGTTCGAACATTGGAATCTTTCCTTGAGCTAATGGCTCTGGTCCTTTTGAACCAATAATACATGGAACTTCAACCATGACATCATCTGGGAAGTTGGCAATCGCCCCATTATTTTCAACAATCATAATCATTCGCTCATGAGTATTGAATGCGATCGCTCGCGCTAAATCCACAATAAAAGATGCGTGACTATCAATATGGAAGCCATTTTCTTTAGCTGTTCCGGCAGCAATAATTCCTTTTGCTGTATCAAAGACATCTTTTTCACGTCCAGCCATTACTTCGTTTGCACGGGTGAATTCTGGATTAGAATGTTCAACCATTTCATCTGGGAACAGATAATATTGTAGGTATGTATTTGGCAAGAAGCGTGGCTCAACAGCGAATAAATCACGTGCTTTTTTATGTGTCTCTTGCCAGCTTGGGTCAGTATGTTGCGTATCAATCTCTACTTGGTTCAAGTATCCATTCTCTTTTACATAGGCTTTAACTTGTTCTGTGTAATCCGTTCCATCTTTTCCACGGATTGATGTCCACCAACCAAAGTGGTTTAAACCAAAGTAATCTACTTCTAATTCGTCTGGTGTCATGCCTAAGATCTGAGACATACGGCGTAACGTACCAACTGGCATATCACAAATATTTAAGACTTTAGATTCCGGCTTTAAGACGCGGCACGCTTCTGCTACGATTGATGCTGGGTTGGAGTAGTTTAACATCCAGCAATCTGGTGCATACTCTTCCATTAGGTCGATTAATTCAATCATGCCACCAATACTTCGCATACCGTAAGCCATTCCACCCGGTCCACATGTTTCTTGCCCGATTAAGTCATGCTTTAACGGTATTTTTTCATCTTGTTCACGCATTGCATATTTCCCTACTCGAATGTGTGCCATACAGAAATCCATACCGGTGAAAGCTTTCTCTGGATCTGTCGTATAAGCGAAATCAATATCTGGTGCTTCTTCTTTTAACATAATATCAATCGCTTCACCTAAAATCGCTTGACGCGCTTCATCATTATCATATAGATACAATCTTTCTAAGGGGAAGCGGTCGATATTTTCAAGTAACATTTTAACAATACCTGGCGTAAATGTACTTCCGCCTCCTGCAATAACAACTGAGAATTTCTTCATAATTTAATGACGTCCTTTCCTAATGACTAATCTTTTGAACTGAAGCCTAATACTTCATCAACTGACTTTCTAATTGATCCAACTTGAACCCCGTAAACTACTTGAACATTGTTCCCTTTGACAACAACTCCACTCGCTTGAGTTTCATTCTTCAACCCAGCTTCATCAACAAGTTCAGGATCTTTTAATACCGTTCGAAGTCTTGAATAACAATTCGTGACTGATTCGATATTATCTTTTCCACCTAACAACTCAACCACAGTAACTCCGATGCTTCCACGTTCTTGAGTAGCGACATCTACATCATCTTCATGGCTAAGGTTCGTTTGCTTATCTAAATAATCTTTTTTTGAATATAATCTTGTCTCCGCTCCCTCAGTCTCACGTCCGATTGTCTTCAAGTCCATAATTTTAATTAAGAGTCTAAAGACAACAAAGTAGATGACAAAGAACACAAGTCCAACCAGGATATACATTGGCCAGCCCGTTTTTTCAATTCCTAAAGGTACGTTCATTAATAAGAAATCAATAAAACCATTAGGACCAATTGAACGGACATTGAATATGTTTAATACAACCATACTTAAGCCACTTAAAGCCGCATGCACAACATATAAAATGGGTGCGATAAACATGAATGAAAATTCAATTGGTTCAGTAACTCCAGCAATAAATGAAGTAAAGGCTGCCGGAATAAGAATAGCTTTCGCACGTTGTTTCTTATCTGGATCTGCTGTAACGTACATTGCCAGACACGCTCCGATTAGACCAAACATCTTCGAAATACCACGCGCGTCCCAGATAACGCTTTCAGATAATTGACGAATTGACGGTTCAACCATCTCAGCATAATAAATATTACGAGACCCCTCGAATACAGCTTCCCCAATTACTTCAGTCCCACCAAGTGATGAATATAAGAATGGTGTATAAACTAAGTGATGTAAGCCTGTTGGGATAAGTAATCTTTCAAGAGCACCATATACGAACAGTCCAAAGTTACCCGCATGTTGAATCCACCCACCAAGTGAATTGATACCACTTTGGAAGAACGGCCAGATGTAAGTCATCACAATCGCAAAAATAACCACGACAGGAATTAAAATTATAAATGCAAAACGTGTTCCACCATAAATATTAAAAGCATTATTGAATTCAATATCTGCATACTTGTTGAATACATATGCGATGATGACACCAAGTAGGATCCCAGCGAATACACCCATGTCTAAAACTTGAACCCCTAGAACGACACTCTGTCCAGTTCCTCTTAAAGCTTCTGGATCAGCTAATGTTCCGTTAAGTTCCATAAATTTGTTCATAGCATTAATGAAAACTAAAAATGCTAACATTGCAGTGAAACCAGCTTCACCTTTTTTAATATCAGCTAAACCAACCGCAATTCCGACACAGAATATGATACCTAAATTCTGTAGAATTGTTACTAATGATCCGGATATAATCGTTCCAAATCCGACGGTGTATGGATTATCTAGAAATGGTACTACCTCTAGTAAATTTGGATTCGTAAAGATATTCCCAATCGCAATCAACAAACCAGCTATCGGTAGAATCAAGACGGGGATGAACATCGCTTTTGAAAAACGTTGCATGACATCCATGATACTTTGCCCTTTGTTCATACATGAACCTCCTTTTTGTTTGTAAATATACTCTAACATCAAAACGCTTTCATTAATATAGGGAAGGGTTTCTTAGAAATTTTTTCCAAAAAAAAGAAAAGTCTTTCTATAATTTAGAAAGACTTTTCAATAAGATACTCTAAATAGAGTAATAACATCGAATAAAATTGTGTGGAGTTAATATTATTTCGATCCAAAAACTGATTGTCATCAATCGTAAAAGCAATATCTGATAGCTTTGCGAGTGAATTATCACTGGAGTGGGTAAATGAAATAACACCTATACCTTTCTCTTTCGCAATCTCAGCTTTAGTATTCACGAGATCTGTTTCGCCACTTTTTGAAATACAAATAATATCTGAAATACGATGTAAATTATTGAGAAATAAAGCATTTGTATCCGCTCCATTAGAGTAATAAACCAACTCGCCTTGCCCAAGTATTTTCTTATATAAATACTCTCCGATAATCCCTGAATATCCTGTTCCAATAATGTAAAGTGAACGGTCATCTTTTTTTGTCCGCTCGACAAAATCTAGTAAATTTTTTTCATTTTGTATAAATATCTTCTGAATACTCGTTGATAAGTCACCAATATAAGTATCCACTTCGCCGTCCACTGTCTTAACTTGCTGACGACTCAAGTGATAAATCATATCTGTAAATCCATCGAATCCAAGCTTCTTAGCTAATCGAAAAATTGTCGACTTAGAAGTAAACGTCTCGTCCGCTAACTTTTGAATCGTCAAATCTTTTAACAAAGTCTGATTATTGTCGATATACTTCAGGACAGTATTTTCAATATCGGTAAATTTTTTGTTCGTTGTATAATAATTATGTTTCAATATGATATCCTTTCTAAAATGTAGTAGTTTATGATTCCGTTCATTTCATCTGTCTTTATTATACATCTAATTAGTTACTGCACCAAAAGCTAAATTTGATATTAATTTACAGGTATTTTGAGAAATATATTCTTATTATTGGCATTAAATCGTTTTATTTTACAAGGTAAGTTAACCATAAGTACCAATAAAAAAACACAGTTTATCAGCTGTGGTTTTCTATCTCTACTAATTCTTCGCATCCACTCCGCCAATAATCGTAAGCCGTTTAAAATAACTAAGATGGTTGACCCTTCATGGAACACAACACCCATTGGCAAGTCGAGCGTACCAATAATAATTAATATGACGAGAATTACAATCACTGAGATTGAGAAAATGAATGATACACATTTCTCAGTCTCATCTTGTAAATTATTCAACAAAAATTCTTTTTTCTCAAGTTGATTACTAATTAACTTTGGATCATATTGCGAGCCAATTTCTTTTCGATTGATAAAGCTTTTCTAAGTGATTGTTCTAATAGGTCCATCTTGAATACCTAAACTTAGATCAAGTTGGCTTAGTTTTTCAACAGCTGGTATATCTGCTGGTGCCCAATTTAATGCTTTAATCTCTTTAGAGGCGAGCCATTTAATAGCAACATGTTCAGTCAATACTAGTTCACCAAGTTCCAAATGACAGATAAATGTTGTTAAGTTAACAGTCCAAAATCATAGGTATAACTTGCTACATCAAAGATCTCGTCACTCACTACTACTTCGATTTTTAATTCTTCAATCAATTCTCTATGAAGTGCTTCTTGAGGCGTCTCACCTTGCTCAATCTTTCCGACAGGAAATTCCCATAAATAAGGTAAGGATCTCTCTCCTCCCCGTTGAGCGCATAATATCTTTCCTTCTTTTATTAGAATAGCTCCTACCACATTAATTATCTTAGTATCCACTCACCTTATCCTTACTATTATAATGTTAATTTGCATCATTGTACTTATCATTCTATATGAAAGCGAGGAATGTATGAAGGTCGTTTTGGAATTTGGTGATAGTTTTATAGCCCAAAAAACTACCCCCGTCGAATCTCAACAGGAAGAACTCTATCAAATTTCAACTAAAACTAACTTCTAACGTCTTTTCCGACTATCCTTCCGTATCAAGTACCACCCCAAACCAATGAAGGCTAAGCCACTGACAGTACTTGCATACATATTAGGTACCGTCGGACTCAATGAGATCAGGACAAATCCTAATGCAACAAGCAGTAATTGCCACTTTGCATTCATCTTAATTCACCGTATCAGACTCAGTGTCTTCTTCGATTCGAACTCTATTGGCCGCCAAGACAAATGGTACGTAGATAAAGGAGGCAACCACTATGTTAAAGAGAGATAGTAAGGCCGCTTCAATGCTACCACCCGTCGCTAGATATGCATATAATCCTGGTGGGGTAATCCGAGGAACTGCTAACAATACGGGCGGTACCCAACCCCATGATGTTGCGAAGTAAGCGATTGTTGCCAGAACAGGTGGTGTAATTAACCATGGAATCGCAAACTGTGGATTCAATACAATTGGCATCCCGTAAGCAATTTTTATCGTTAGTTTTTTATTATAGTTTGAAAGCATTATAGATTTTGCTAAATGATTAACCCTGATTGATTATTGAAGAGAAAATGAGTGAAGGATTGGATTTGGCTTCGTAATGATGCACGAAGACAAATACGAAACAAATACCGGCCTGGTGGTATCCCACCAAGCCAAATACCTGCCCACGAATCATCGCCAGATCTCCTTTACTCTCTATTATACTCAACAGCTCCAAAAAAAGAACTACCAAAATAAATTAGTAGATCCTTCATACAAAAATATTTAAAAACTCTTCAACATTCGTAAGGCATTCAAGATCACGAGAATCGTACTTCCTTCATGCATCACCACGCCTAGGCCAATATCCATCTTACCTAAGAAGTTCAACGTTACTAAGGTGACCACTACAATCATCGAGAAGATAATGTTTTGCCATGTAATCTTATTCATCTTTTTCGTCAATCGATGCGCGTAGGCAAGTTTACTTAAGTCATTTTGCATCAGAACCAGATCCGCAACGTCCATCGCGACATCGGTTCCCTCACCCATCGCAATCCCAACATCAGCGGTAACCAAGGCCGGCGCATCATTGACGCCATCGCCCAACATCGCTGTGAGACCGTACCGCTCTTGTTGGTCTTTGACAATCGAAGCTTTATCTTCTGGCATCACATTCGCTTGAACCTCATCAACGCCAACTTTTCGACCAATCGCCTCGCCCGTTAGCTGAGCGTCTCCAGTGATCATTGTCGTATGAATGCCCGCCTCTTTAAAGTACGCCACCGCACTTTGCGCAGCTTCATTAGGTACATCCATCAAGGCAATCAGTCCAATCACCCAATCTTCGCGCCCGATATACACCACTGTCTTTCCTTCTTGAGCTAATCGTTCTTTGAGTTGATTATACTCTGGGCTAACCTTATCAAAGGAAGTTGGTTTACCAATCCGATAATGCTGATTGTTGTAAGTTGCCGACAAGCCTTGTCCTACAATGTTCTCTACCTCTAAAGACAAAGTGCCCGATCCTGGGAAATGCTTAATAATCGCTGACGCTAATGGATGATTCGATTGCTTCTCCATCGATACAACAACATCAATTAATTCTGCTTCATCAAGCTCCTCGTCATATTCAAAGTCGGTCACTTCCGGTTTCCCGTGAGTTAATGTCCCTGTCTTATCAAAGGAAACAGCCTTAAGATCCGCTAACTTGGATAAATATTCCCCACCTTTAACTAGAACACCTTTTCTAGACAGATTCGATATCGTAGCTAACGTCGTTGGAATCGCACTGGCGGCGAGTGCACAAGGTGACACCGCAATGAGATACACCATCCCACGGTACCAACTCATCTCCCAAGTCCAATCAAAGACGAAGGGCCCTGACAAGATGACAAAGGGGAATAAGAATAAAACAAATGAAACGTATTTAGGCTCCAGACGTTGAATCAAGGTCGCTGTCTTCGTGAGACTACTTTGCGATTCATTCACCATCTCCAGAATTTTAGCAAAAACCGTCTCAGAGCTATCTTTTGTCACTTGCATTGTAAAACTACCCGATTCATTCATCGTACTCGCAAATACTTCATCACCGACCGTTTTTTCTTTAGGAATACTCTCACCGTTAATCGATGATTCATCCACTGAACTCGTTCCTTGAAGAATAATACCGTCGGTCGGAATTTGATCGCCATTTAATACTTGTAATGTATCGCCCACTTTGACCTCTTCAACGGAAACTAAGTGTGTCTCACCATTTTCAAGCACTAACCGTGCCTCAGTGGGGTTCATCTCAAGTAAATTCGTAATTTCCTTCTTACTTTTCCCATCGACATAACTTTCTAAGAAATGTGCTCCGGCAAAGATGACAATTAATAAGGCACCCTCTTCACTATTGCCAATGAGAACAGCACCCAAAGTAGCGAGCGCCATCAAGAAATGAATGTTAGGCATGAAGCGTTTCAACTTCAAAGTATTAGAGATGGTGTCGCCAACACCTTCCATAATGACATGGTAACCTGCCGTTACGATTGATGCCAAGAAAGCGCTAGTAGCAAGTAAGTTATTATTTGTAAATTCGAAATAGAGCCCCACAAAGAAAGCAATTAACCCGATAAAATACAAGACAACCGGTAATTTACCATGATGTTGATGTTCATGCTCAGTGTGAGCCTCGTGATTATGTTCTTTTATTTGATTCATCACTGCCAACTCCTTTACGTTAAGTGTAATGATTACGCTTCATATGAAAAATAAATCATATGTTAGTTATATAATACATGAACATTCACTGATATAGCAAGTGGAATGAGGTCTTAGTTTTCTCTAAGATTCCAAGACAACTAAGCCCATCCAATCCGATGGCTGTCAATATGAAACTAACATTTGATAAAAGTAAATTCTCTCTGGCTTACTCTTTATCTAAAACACGAACATTCATCATTTTAGCTCTTTTGATTATTCGTCATCTATTGTCATATTCTCCCTAGAAGTTATACTCTTTCAGTAGAGTATTTTACTTTTTAAGGAGGAATTATTTTTGTCTTCTAAACACATCCCGTACATTGTGATTACACCGGGATTCATATTGTTAGTTGTCTTTCTAGTCATGCCTTTGTTATCCATTATTTGGCCGACATTTTATGATGGCGCTTTTACCTTTGAATCCTATGCGTCATTTTTCTCAAGTAGTTTCAATTTGAGTATTCTATGGCGGACCGTTAAGCTGTCTTTAATCGTCACCTTATTCACAATTATCTTAGGTTTGCCAACGGCTTATTACATCTCTCGCACAGGCAAGAAGTGGCGTTCGCTCTTGATGGGCTTCGTTCTCTTTCCATTATTAACGAATTCTGTTGTGAGAAGTTTTGCTTGGATTAATATTTTAGGTACAAATGGGATTGTGAATCAATTCTTACTGAATACTGGGCTGATCTCGCAACCATTGAAGTTATTGTACACAGAGTTTGCGATTGTGATTGGTTCAATCTATCTTTTCTTGCCATTAATGATTACGACTTTAGTGGGAATTTTAGAGAACATTGATACTGAAATGATTGAAGCAGCTGAGACACTGGGAGCGAATCCGCTTGTTGCCTTCGTTAAAATAATCTGGCCCTTAAGTATTCCTGGTGTCATTGTGGGAAGTATCTTAGTGTTCACTGGGACCTTTACCGCTTATACGACGCCACAATTACTAGGTGGGAATCAGAATATGATGATGTCAACTTTCCTCTATCAACAAGCAATGTCTTTAGGTAATTGGCAAAGTGCTGGCGTGATTGCTTTGATTATGATTGTCACAACGATCCTTGTCATGAATGTCTTTAATGCCATTGCGAATATGGTTGACCGTAGAGGAGGCGATCTTAATGCGTAAACAATTTGGCTTGAAACTCTTTGTCATTCCTGTTTTTCTATTTCTATTTATTCCCTTATTCATTATCATTGTGACCTCTTTTGGTGAGAAGCCAACGATTCAATTCCCGATTGAAGGTTTTACCTTAGATTGGTATGCGAATGTCTTTACAACGGGTGGCTTTCTAACGAGCTTTTGGTTGAGCTTGCGTATTTCATTTCTGGCGACGCTCTTAGCCTTAATTATTGGTGTCCCCGCTGCTTATGCCTTGTCGCGTTATGAATTTCCCGGTCGTACACGGTTGAAGAGTTTCTTCCTGTCCCCGACGATTATTCCTGGGGTGGTTGTTGGTTTTGCTTTGTTTCAGTTTATTGTGATTCGGATGCAAATTCCAATTTTCATTGGTTTGCTTTTAGGACATTTCTTAATTAGCTTGCCTTACATTATTCGCGTCGTGGGTTCAAGTTTAGAGCAATTAGATATGTCCCTTGAAGAAGCAAGTTGGACTTTAGGTTGTACACGTTTGGAAGCCTTCTTTAAGATCGTTTTACCTAATATTACTTCAGGTATTTACGCTGCTTTTATGTTGGCCTTTATTAATTCATTCAACAACATACCGGTGTCACAATTTTTAACGGGCCCGGGCTTTACAGCCTTACCTACGAACTTAATGGGTTATATCGAATATAACTATGATCCAACAGTTTCGGCATTATCTGTTCTGTTAATGCTACTGACAATTATCTTAATGATTATTATTGAGAAGACTTTAGGTCTCGCTTCAATATCTTAATAAGGAGGACGCCAATACAATGGCTTTTGTTAATTTGAATGACATTCGCGTCAGTTATGACGGGAAGACAGATATATTAAAAGATTTAAACCTCTCCATCGAAAACGGAGAACTTGTGTCACTGCTCGGTCCATCGGGTTGTGGAAAGACAACAACTTTGCGTGTCATTGCTGGATTAATTGATCCTAATGATGGGCAGTTTACAGTGGATAACGAAGATTTGACTGCTACACCCGTACATAAACGCCAATTCGGAATGGTCTTCCAGTCTTACGCCCTGTTCCCGCATTTAACGATTTTTGAAAATGTGGCCTTCGGTTTAAAAATGCAAAAAGTAGACAAACAGACGATTAAAGAAAAAGTCACTGCCATGCTTGAAGTGACTGGCTTAGCTGACTTTGCTGACCGTTATCCTAAACAGTTATCCGGTGGGCAAAGACAACGGGTTGCTTTAGCTCGCGCTTTAGTTATTGAGCCGAAGTTATTATTACTAGATGAGCCTTTGAGTAACTTAGACGCTAAATTACGTGTCTCTATGCGTATGGAAATCAAACGAATTCAAAGACAATTAGGTATTACAACTGTCTTTGTTACCCATGATCAAGAAGAGTGTTTCTCAATCTCAGATAAAGTAGCTGTTATGAACAACGGAGTCATTGAACAATACGCAACACCTGAGGAGATTTATCATTCTCCTAAAACAGAGTTCGTTGCTCGTTTTATTGGCTTTGAGAATTTTATTAATCTTACAAAACAAGCAAGCGGCGCTTACGTTACTGATAACGGTACCGCGATTCATACAACTCAAGCGGACTTAGACCGAGCAGAAGTGAAGGCAACAATTCGCCCAGATGATATTCTAATCATTGACCATACAATTTCTGAAGAGAATACAATTGTTGGTAAGATTTTAGTTCGGACATTCTTAGGTAAAAGTTACCAATACGAAGTGGAGACTCCGGTTGGTAAGTTAATTGTCAATGATGACTCACAAACTCTGTATCAAAGTGGCGATCAAGTTACTCTTTATCTAACACCAGAAAAATTAATTTTAGTTTAAAACATTCTTAAAGGAGAATATATAATGAAAATTATTAAAACATCTGTATTAGCTTTAACATCAGTTATGGTCCTTGCGGCTTGTGGTAATTCAGACACGGCTTCTACTTCAGACACAGCATCTGCTCAAGATAATGGTGAATTAATTGTCTCGACGTTTGCGATTTCAGAAGATGTGATTCAATCTGACGTCTTTGCTCCATTTACTGAAGCAGAAGGCATTAATATTACGCACGAAGTTGGGAATTCAAGCGAACGCTTTACAAAATTACAAAACAACCCACACTCAACCATTGACGTCATTGAACTATCTCAAAACAACGCAGCTTCAGGGGTTGCGGAAGGAATGTTCGAGCCTTTAGACGAAGAAAAAGTACCGAATTTAGCTTTATTAGTAGACGGTGCCCAAGATGCTGTGGATTCAGCTGGAGCGCCTTATACAATGAATAGTATCGGAATTATCTACAATGAAGAAGCGGCTGGCATGACTATCGATGAGTGGTCTGATTTATGGGATCCTGCTTTAGAAGGTAAGATTTCGATTCCAGATATTACAACAACGTTTGGTCCAGCGATGTTACACGTTGCAAGTGATCACGCAGGTGTTGATATTACAACTGATAATGGTGAAGCGGCTTTCCAAGCTTTAACAGACTTAAAACCAAACATTACAAAAACTTATACAAAATCATCTGACTTAGCGAACCTTTTCCAATCTGGTGAAATTGTTGCAGCCGTTGTTGGTGACTTTGCTTACCCAATTATTTCTGAAGCAAACCCAGATGTGCAATTCATTGTCCCTGAATCTGGAACTTATGCAAACTTCAATACTTTAAACGTCGTTGCTTCTTCAGAAAATAAAGAAGCGGCTTATGCTTTCATTAACTGGAAACTCAGTGAAGAATTACAAACACAAACAGCCAGCTCATTAAATGAAGCCCCAACAAATGCGGACGTTGAATTAGACGAAGAAACAGCTGCTAATAAAACTTACGGTGATGTTGCTCAACGCGCCAAAGCCATTGACTTTACTTTTGTTAACGAGAACTTAGACGAGTGGATTAACACTTGGAATGAATTGATGAACCAATAGTCTTTAGCTCACTTTTGAAAAGATGAAATTTCGGGGAGTCACCTGAAGTTTCATCTTTTTCTCATTGTTCTTGAAAGGATTGAATAAATTGATTGATTTACTCATTGAAAATGGGCAAGTATTTAATGCCTTCTTAAAATGCTTTGAAAGAAAAAATATCGCGATTATTAACGACCGTTTCTACTATATTAAAGAGACTGATTTGCGTTATTTAAATCCGAAAGAGATTGTGGATGCCTCGGATAAATTTATTGTTCCAGGTTTGATTGATATTCACATGCATATTGAAAGCTCGATGATTCCCCCATCAACCTTCTCTGGAGCTGCCCTGTCTCATGGAGTGACAACAGTGGTTGCGGACTCTCATGAGATCGCGAACGTCTTTGGCATTGAAGGTATCTATGCGTTTATGGCACAAGACACGGTAATGGATATCTTCTACGCGATTCCTTCATCGGTTCCGTCGACGGTTCCCGAACGCGAAACAACAGGCGGAATGATCGGTGTCGCTGAAGTGAGGGAGTTATTGGAACATCCAAAAGTAATTGCTTTAGGCGAAGCTATGAACTTTAAAGGTATTACCTCTGAACCAGATTCACTGATTCGAAATATTCTACAAACAGTGCAGAAGAACAAGCCTTTCATGCCTCTCGAAGGCCACATTCCCCGCGTTGAAGGTGAGGACTTAGCTAAGTTTATGTATGCCGGTTTAAACGCCGACCATACCCACCAATCTCCTGAATCCATACTAGAAAAGGTTGGGAGCGGGATTTTTATTGAGTTGCAAAAGAAATCACTAACAAAAGAGAATATTGCGGTAATTAATGAACATCAGCTCTTTGAACATGTCGCTTTAATTACTGATGATATTATGCCTGATGACTTGTTAGAGGGACATTTGAACGCCAACTTGCGTCTTGGTATTCAGGAAGGCTTAGACCCGGTCGATGCCATTTATATGAGTACATACACGCCGGCGCGCCGGATGGGCTTTCAAGACCGTGGTGCCATTGCGAGTGGGTTAAAAGCGGACTTTATTCTGTTGAATGATTTGGATACTTTCGAGATTGACTGCGTTTATAAAGATGGCCGTTTAGTTCATCGAGCCGGTGATGCCTTGGCTTTTGATCAAGAGGCTTTAGACTTTCCAAGCCACTTCTATTCGTCTGTTAACTGTGCTGAACTCACCCTCGATGATTTACGAATTCCGGTGCGTGAAGATGTGTCTGAAGTGATGTGTAATGTGATTCAAATTCAATCTGTCGGGACCTTTACCGAACATGTGAAGCGACCGGTTAAAGTGAAGAATGGCTATTTGGATTGGGAAGGTAGCGGCTTGTCATTAATTATTGTTCAAGAACGATATGGGAAAAATAGACAAGTTGGTTATGGGCTCGTAGAAGGCGCATTGAGTGACAAAGGTGCTGTCGCAACGACTTGGGCACATGATCATCATAATTTAATGGTCATGGGAACATCAAGTGAAGATATCTTACAGGCGCAACGCGAAGTTTTACGTCTGAATGGGGCTTATGTTGTTGCGCAAGGCGGAGAAGTTGTCGCAACTTGTCCCCTGCCGATTGGTGGAATCATAAGCGATAAAGCATTACCTGAGATTGGTCGCGATTTAAAAGCGGTGCGCCAGGCTATGATTCATTTAGGATATGACAATACAAATGAAATTATGTCTTTTTCTACGTTATCCCTTCCAGTGTCGCCTCAAATTAAAATCACAGACTTTGGTATGATGGATGTACATACACATCAACTGATTCCATTAATGGAGGATTAAGCATGAAAACATTAATCAAAAACATTCATTTAATTACCTTGGACGCACAATTTACACAATTCGAAGACGCCTTTTTAATGATTGACGGTACGCAAATTGTGGGCTTTGGCGACGCTAGTCAAGCTCCTTCTGAGGCGGATTTCGATACAGTGATTGACGGAAATGGTGCCATAGCTATGCCAGGTATGGTGAATACCCACACGCATGTAGGAATGATTCCTTTTAGATCGCTTGGAGACGACACACCCGACCGGTTAACGCGCTTCTTATTTCCTTTAGAACATGAATGTATGACGAAAGAATTAGCCTACCATAGTGCTAAATATGCCATTGCAGAAATGCAACTTGCTGGCGTAACAACTTTTTTTGATATGTATTATTTTGAAGAAGAAATTGCAGTAGCAACAGATGAAATGCATGCTCGCGCGATATTGGGCGAATCTGTCATCGATAAAAGTCCGGACAGTGAGATTGAATTTGGTGGCTTAGCTTATAGCGAAGATTTTATTCCACGTTGGTTAAATCACGACCGCATTACCCCTGCAGTTGCGCCTCACGCGCCTTATACCAATACGGATGAGTCGCTCATTGCTGCGAGTGAATTGGCTCGCAAATATTATATTCCTTTCTCCATTCACCTGAGTGAAATGACTTTTGAGATGGATAAATACCGTGAAGAGTATGGTCAAACACCCGTTGAATATTTAAGTCAGCTCGGCGTATTAGATGAGAAAACCTTGGCTGCTCATTGTATATTCGTGGCTGATTCGGATATCGCCTTAATGAAAGAAAAGCAAGTTTCAGTCGCGCATTGTATCGGCGCGAATACGAAATCAGCTAAAGGCGTGGCACCACTCTCTTCAATGTTAGAGGCCGGTTTAGCTGTCGGATTAGGGACGGATGGACCGAGTAGTGGCAACACGCTCGATTTATTCACACAAATGCGGATGGTGGCGAATTTTCATAAGACGCATACAGGAAACCGTGCTGCCTTCCCTGCACGAGAGATTGTTCGCTTAGCTACATTGGGTGGGGCTGAAGCGATTGGGATGTCAGACTCAATCGGATCGATTGAAGTTGGGAAAAAAGCTGATATTGTGTTAATTGAAACTGATTCGGTGAATATGTTCCCAATCTTCGATGTTTACAGTGCTTTGGTTTACTCTGCGAATGCTTCAAATGTGAGTCATGTCTTTATTGATGGGAAGTTAGTTGTGGAAGATAAGAAACTAGTCTTGGCTTCTATTTCTGATTTGCGCGGGAATTTAGCTAAGGAAATGATTTATTTCACTGAAAAAGCGTTGGAGTTTAGTGAAGATTTATAATTTAGCAGGAACTATTTTTATAGTTCCTATTATTTTTTTCTTGCTTTTGTTTTTTATTTCCTTTATATTTAATTCCAGACAAATTGAGTCTTTAATTAAGGAGGCCATGTTATGAAATATTCAAAAGCAACGAATTACGCCCTGCATTCGATGGTTCATTTAGCTATGGAGTCGGATCGTGAAGCGGTTCGGGTTGAGGATTTGGCTAGTCGCCAACATCTGTCGCCGAGCTATTTGTCTAAGATTTTGACTAAATTATCTAAAGCCGGGCTTATTACGTCAACACCTGGGGTTAATGGCGGCTACCAATTACTTGGATCACCTGATTCATGTTCATTTTTAGATATTATTCAAGCTGTCGAGGGACAGGAAGCCATGTTAAATTGTACGATGACTCATGAAAGTACGCATCATCACGAATGTTTAATTGAAAATGCGATTTCTGAGGCTGAAGTTAAGATGCAGGAAGTTTTGGCGCAGAAGACTATCGGAGACATTTTAAAAGAAGTGCACGCAAGACAACAGCATTAGGCTAATATTGAAATAATTATTAACCAACTGGACTGATGACTTAGTTGTTGCTACTAATGGATTGGTGGTCTTTGATTCAGAACAAAAAGCACTCTTAGAGGGAAATAACATTCGACTTATCGAAGATACGATTCGTGAATTAAAGGGTTCTGACGGGCAACTTGAGAGTGTCCATTTTGAAGGTGGTGAGATTCTTGAGCGTACGGGAGGTTTTATTACGACAGAATTAAAACACCCGATGCCATTTATTGAGCAACTGGATCTGGAAGTGAGTGAAGCTGGCTTTGTTGTGACGAATATGATGGGACAGACAAATATCCCAGGCATCTATGCTGCTGGTGAAATTACGGGTCCTTCTCAGCTCATCGTCTCTGCCAGTCAAGGTCATATGGCCGGTATTGGTATTATCGCCCAAGCAAGTCAAGCGAATTTTAATCGCATTTAAGGAGAGAATTGAATGAATCATATACACAAATTTAACCAACTAGCATCGCATTACGACTCATCAAATAATATTAAAATGGCTGAGCTCGCAACTGAAGCCATCCGCCCTTTTCTAAATGATGAGCGCTCGGAAAAAGTGGTCGACTTAGGCTGCGGAACCGGCTTAGTCGGCTTGGAATTACTTGAGGACGTGGATTCAATGTTATTTGTGGACGGGTCTGAGAAAATGCTGGAACAAGTCGAGTTGAAACTTGCTGAGAAATCCGCACACAATGCATCGGTTCGCTTGATGGATTTTGAAAAAGGTATTCAACTTCCCGAAAAAGTCGATACGATAATTATGTCACTTGTCTTGCACCACATTCCTAATTATCAAGCATTGTTAGCGTCGCTACTTGAACAGTTGAATGAAGACGGCCGATTATTACTGATTGAAATGGGTAAACAAGGTCATGGACACGGCTTTGACATGAATCAGTTGGCTGAAGAAGTTCAGACAGCAGGCTTTGGGAATGTAGAAGCAGATATGTTCTTTGAAAATCAAGAAAGCTCGCGCTTTTTATTGCGCGCGACTAAATAATAGATGAAATCCACCTCAAATTGATGATTTGAGGTGGGTTTTTTGGTTTTCGGGGCGTCGTGTGGTGGCACGACGCTCCGTATTTTCGTTTGCGGTACGTCGTGAGTGAGCTCGACACTACGCATTTGAATTTGCGGTACGTCGTGGGCGATCACGACACCACGGAAACAGATTTGCGGTCCATCGCGCTGAGTCACGATGAACCGCAAGGTCATTTTTAACCAATAATATAGATACTTACTGCTGATATAATACAGAACACTCCTAGAATGGTCATCGCAATTGAAGTGAGGTTCCATTTTTTGTCGTTTTTATAATAAATTTCCCAGGCAGTATAGAGTTGTGGGATTGAAACAGCAAAAAGTAGTAGTGAAGTGAAGATATGCCTTGATATGAGGTCATTCATTTGTGCAATAAATGCTCCAATGATGATAACAGCACTGATACCTCGTGTAATTGAATTTAGATTGTTCACTTGTCTCACCTCTTTGCTTTCATTCTAACATAAACTGAAAATAATGAGGTGAGACACTGTGAACACTTACTTACGCGTCTAATTTGAAATGCTTATTAAATTTAACCTATAATGAATGTAAGGCAAACATAATTAAGTTGGCTTTGCAGGGCGTCGTGAGTGAGCACGACGCTACGGAAATTGACTTGCAGTACGTCGCGCCTCGTCACGACGCCCCGCAAGCCCAACAAATAAACATTTAAGGAAAGGAGTTGACTAATGTCTTATTTAAGAAATGCGATTAATAATATTTTTTCTTCATTTGATTTTCAAGGTTTGCTAGAAGATGGACTTAGCGCTATCTTCCGGATCGTATTGACCGTCGCTGCTTTATGGCTTGTACGGGTGTTAGTTGAGAAAATTATTACAACTTACTTTGAAAACACAAAGCGCTTTAAGTTTTATAATTTTTCAAGAAACAATACGATTCAACGACTATTGCTGAATATCGTTCTTTATACATTTTACTTCTTCGTTGGTTACAGCGTACTTTCAATACTTGGCATTCCAGTGGGAACTTTAGTTGCTGGAGCTGGGATTGCGAGTTTGTCGGTTGGTTTAGGAGCGAAGGATTTAGTTTCAGATTTGGTGAATGGTTTGTTTATCTTGATTGAACACCAATTTGATGTGGGTGATCACATCGCCATTAACGGTTATGAAGGGCGCATTTACAGTATTGGGGTGCGAACTACGGTGATTCGCGATTATAACGGGATTCATCATTTTATACCCAATGGAAATATTCAAGAATTGTCAAATCTGTCGCGCGAAGCAGTCCGAATTGATTTGGATTTATTGATTCCCACAGATATTAACTTTGCGGCCTATGAAGAGTTACTTAAAGACACTTACCGTCAAGTCATCGAGTCCGATGATCAAATTAATGACACGACGGAATTTATTGGCTTGATGAAAGACAAACACGGACGACTCATCTATAAAATACGGATTTGGGTTAAAGACGCTGATGATGTGGTTGACGTCGAGGGACGTTATTACAAGTTATTCGCCGATGCTTTAAATGAAGCAGGCCATCCAATTCCAATGAGTGAATTGTCACGCATGAATACAATGGTTCAAGTTGAGAAAGAAAATGCAGATGATATATTTTCTTAAAAGCAAAAGACGCCTGAGATAGGCGTCTTATTTTTATGCTTTTTCTTCGACTTTATCGGATAGTTTACTTGTGAAACGGTTGGAAAAGAAATCAATCAACGGACCAGCCAGGAAACCAGTGATGAAGGTTGAAACGCCAACTGGACCCCCAAGAATCCACGCAGTAATTACAACAATTATATCTTGAATCATTCTGACAGTTTTGTAACTCGCTGAAACGCGGTCAGTGATGACTGGCGCTATCGCATCATAGGGTGATACCCCAAGATCAGCGTCCATATATAAAGCGACACCGAAAGTAAAGATTAAAATCGCGACCACTGTAATTAAAAGCTGAACGATAAAGGCAAACTGAGTTGGGTCTATGAATGACTCTAACATGCTGATAAAGAATTCAATCATGTAACCAACAAGCACTAAGTTAAAAATCGTCCCCCAGCCAATAATCTTCCGGTCAAAAAACAAAATAATTGCCAAAATCGCAGCATTGACAAATAACTGATAATTCCCCAAAGTAAAGCCAAGTAACTCACTCGCACCTGTGTTAATCGCAGTGAATGGATCCAAGCCCATATTCATTGTTTGGCTCAATGCAGCCCCAAAACTGATGAGGGTAATACCCATTAAAGACATTAACGCCTTCCATATAAATTCTTTCCCATTTATTGAAAACATAAATAGCTCCTTAAAATTTAGTTTTATCTCTATTCCTTAAGGTTAATACAATTGGAGGTAAATATGCAACTGATTCGATTATAAGTGCTGTTACAATTCAAAAAAATGCCTACTAAATCTTTAGATCTAGTAGGCATTATTGACTATTTAAATACACTGTTCAGATCCTTTCTCAACATCATGTGTCAATTTATTCACTTTCTTTTGGTCTTACTACTAATACGTCACACGATGCATGACGAATAACATTTTCCGATACAGATCCCATAAAGAATCTTTCAACGGCACCCATACCTCTCGCACCCATGACAATTAAATCAATATTCTCGCGTTTTGGAATATCTTCAGCAATGACATATTTTGGAGATCCCATCTCAAGGATTGTCTCAACATCTGTTAAGCCACGCCCTGTCGCTAAATCCTTCGCATCGCTCATCACACGGTTACCTAGGTCTCTTAATGCATCCCTAAAATGAATATCCGAACTTGATGTCGCTTGGATTGCTCGTGTATCTAATACATGTAAAATAAATAGTTTGGCATTATTCCGTTCAGCAATTGCTACGGCTTTATTCAAAGCCAACTCAGCGCCTTCAGATCCATCTGTCGCAACTAATATGCGTTGATACTCATGTAACATTTTACACACCTCCTGTATGTCTTATATATTTATTATAACACATAATGAATGCGCTTACTTAAGAGAAGCTTAATATTTCTATAAAATGGATATTATTTTAGATAGTGACTTGTTTATAGTAGAATTTAGTTAAAAGGAGGAGAGATGTGTCAAAGAATTGTGGCAATTTCAAACTCGAGCGCATTTTAGAAAGAGGGATTCAAATATGAAAAACAACGCACTCAAACGTATTCTAGCGTCCATTCTATTCGCTGCGGTACTATTTGCCGGCTTTAGCTCTGCAGTAACCGCTGAAGAAGCAACTGAAAGTGTTGATACTAGCAACTACGCACCTGGTTTATTCTATCCCTATTATGATCACATAGGAGTTGGCATGGAATTTGCGCCTTTTACCTTAACTTTAGATTATGAACCTGATGAAGACGGGATTTACCAAGTCAGTCGTGCCAATACAGGTAATACTGTCTCTTATGTCTATCAATTGACTGAAGATGGTGTCATCGAATTAGCTTACTACCCAAATTCGTACGAAGGCGAAGACTTCCGTTATCACGAAGACTCCCTAGATGAGCAAGTCGCGACATTCTTCCCAGCAGAGTTAGCGGCTGGAGACACATTTACAAGAGGTTACCGCGATGAACTAGAGTTTACAGTCACGGATATTCTCGCTGAACATGAAGTTGAGGGTGAAACGTATCATGATGTCTTAGTGATTGAATCGGTTATGCCAGAGGGTGAGGTACAACGATACTACTACGCCCCTGAAATTGGTGAAATCGCTTCTGAATATATCTTTGATGACGAAGGAAATGCTATTACCACTGCATTGAGTGAATATGGAGAAGTTCCAGTTGAATAATTTGTATGAGTCAATTGCAAATAAACAAGGGGGCTGACAGTTAATCATTGTCGGCCCCCTTGTTAAAGTTTTATAGATCGGATTTTAGTTTACGAATAACGCACTCTGCTCTCCTGCTTGGCGACCAAAGATAATTATATCAGCTATAGCATTTCCGCCAATGCGATTTGATCCGTGAACACCACCACTTGCTTCACCAGCTGCATATAAACCAGTAATTGCTTCATCAGCTTCATTTAATACTTGAGCGTTTGTGTTAATTTTTACCCCGCCCATTGTATGGTGAATTCCTGGCGCAATTTTTATTGCGTAAAAAGGCGCTTCTTCTAATGCAATCTCCATACCCGTTGTTCTTCCAAAGTTATCATCAGTTCCGTTTGCTACACTATCATTCCAAATCGATAGAGTTTGACTCAATACTTCTGGATCCAATTCTATAGTAGTAGCTAATTCCTCAATAGTATCTCCAACTTTAACCAAGCCCATTGATTCATACTGATCTATGGCTTTCACTCGCCCTCTTAGTGCTTGGTCGAAAATTACGTAAGCAGATGAATCTGTTTGAGATAAGATTGCTTGTGACACTGCATCACGTGTATCTAATTCATTAAAAAATCTCTCGCCCTCTTTATTAACCAAAATAGCACCTTCACCTCGTACTGCTTCAGTAATTAAATATGATGTCTCTTGCTCAACTGTTGGGTGAATTTGTATTTGATCCATATCTACTAACTGAGCGCCAACTTCTTGGGCCATTACTAAGCCATCTCCGGTCGCTCCTTCGTGATTCGTCGTAACAAATCCTTCTAAATCCGGATTATTATCTGTAACCATTTCTAAGTTACCGCCAAAACCACCCGTTGCAATAATTACAGCTTTTGCATTCACTTGATGTTCATTACCTTCAATATTAACTTGGACACCAGTGACTACTCCGTCTTCTTCTAGTATTTCAGTGACATTGGCATTTACGAAAGTTGGAATTTCACGTTCAAATACATTTCGTTGTAAGCCGTCCACTAGATATCCTCCAATTGCTGATCCATCTTCAGGACGATGAGCTCTTGGTACACTCATACCTCCTGTAGTGGTAATACTACTTAAATTGATACCCATAGAGTCTAACCACTCTATTGCTGAAGCAGAATTATCTACTAAATAATGAACTAACTCTTCATCGTTTGTATCGTGTCCGCCTGCCATTGTCTCTTCAAAAAACAATTCATTTGAATCTTCTATACCTTCAGCTTCTTGGAACTTAGATTCAGATGCATTCATTCCAGCTGATGATTTCAGAGTATTTCCACCTAATATTGGCATTTTTTCGAATATGGCCACATTTGATCCAGCATCTTTGGCAGCAATTGCTGCAGCCATTCCTCCTCCACCAGCACCAATAACTATGACATCATATGATTCTGCTAAATCATCTGGGTGTGTAAAGTCTGCTGTGACTTCCGATGCTCCAGATTCTGCATCTGTTTCGCTATCTTGTGCACTAACGTTCAAACTACCTACTATACTGCTTAATACTAAACCCATAATCAATGCTGACTTCATTATCTTACAAACGAACTTCATACTTTAACCCCTTTGTGCTTTAATACACATATTATACATATTAATGAAAGTCATTTCAATATATTGAATAAATAAATTTTATAACTTATGTCGGAATATTTCGGTTTTCCGTCCTAATGTGTATTTTTTTGATTAAATCTGCAGTCCTTTTCAATTCGAATGCGCATTAAACACATCTAAAAAAATAAACCAAACACCTTTAAGTGCTTGGTTCGTTTTACTACTGATTCATTTCCCATTGTTCTACTAATGCTTGATACACGGCTTCAGTCTCTGCTTGCGTCGTTTGGTTAAAGATCAACCACCCTGGTGACTCCCCGTCATTAAACTGAATATCGATGTGGTAAGGATGACTGTCATAGATGAAGAGTTCTACTGGTCCGTAACCCTCTAAGTTAAAATGACCAAAGCGTTTCTCCATTCCACCAAAACCATTTGTGCGTGAGCCTTCTAACGGACCTTCATTTAATTCAATCGATTCGATTTGGTCATAGGCCACTTCAAGTCCGTACATCGGTGCTTCGACGGCAACCGTATCTGCTTGGATTGAAACATCATATTCTGACAGACTCATCATCAGAACGAGCCCAATAATACCGACGACTAAGATTCCGAGGATCGCCATGATGACCTTTCCAGCTGGATGAGCGACATTAATTGTCGTACCCATTCCGGATATACGTTTAGGCACGAATAATCTGAAATCATTTGGATTATAGTAGGCACCCCATTTATACTGGCCTTCTTCTTCAGGCATTTGCCATTCCGCTTGATCAAAAAATGTTGCTTGGAGGTCTTTATTTTTCTGAGTTGTTCGGGCCATTAAAGCAACAATGGCTAGTAAGAACACACCCAATAATAGGATTAGCCACAGATCCGATGGATTAAAGAGAATGAGCGCTGTGAAAGCAATAAAGAAGATATTGACCATTAAACTCATCTCCAAGTAACTCACCGCATTATTTCTTTCAAAATGACGCATGTAAGCTTGGGTCACTTCACTATCTTTGGACACAAACGGCGTCTTACTGCTAATCACCATATCATAAGACAAGGGTATCACGATGAGCGTTAGCGGTACAAGGATTAAAGGCAGAAGGAAACTTCCTGAACTTTGAGCGACCCATGCCATGATTACTGGCACCCAACTCAGTAACCAAATGAGCCATGCCCATTTCTTACTTGGCGCTGCTTTTCCTTTTTCTCGGGTCACACTGATATCGACCACGCGTTTTTGTGTTTCATATATCCAACCCTTTTCCTGCTTTAAGACCATGAATTTTCTTTGCCAAATTGATACTGGCACATAAGATAAGACAAAATAACTAAATAATATGAGTATCCACATAAAATCTCGCAACCCTTGGAATAGATCCAAACTCACCAAGAATGACAAGCCAATAAAGACGGCTCCTATAATTAGTTGAGTCACTCTAAACTGGCGTTGTAATGTCTTAACTTCATCTGTTTCAGCATGTTCTGGCGCAAAAGACAGGCCAAATATTTTGAAATTTTGGTAACTGACGGCGTAATTCATCATCATTACAAAGACTAGGATTAGAATAATCGTCATTAAAATCATTGATTCTCTCTCCCTTCAATTAAATTTTCTAACATCGACACGACTTTTTCTTTAAGAGCTTGATTGTCCTCCGTCTTGGCTAAGCCTTCTGCCAAAGTCACTTCCAGTCGGTTTAAATACTCACTTTCAATCATATCGTCTGGATTCTCTCGCACTTTTGTTCCAACCCGACGGTCCACTACAATAATACCTTCCCGCTTCAAGGTTTGATAAGCCTTGTTCACCGTCATTGGATTGACGCCCAAATCTTGAGCCAGTTGCCTTGCGCTTGGTAAATTTTCTCCGTATTTTAAATCCCCGCGGCCGACTCCTAACACAACTTGATCGCGAATTTGTTGGTATATCGGTGTTTCCGCTGATAAATCTATCTCCATTAACATGTTCTCACCCCTTCGATTCCATCTCCATTACCTGTATTACATCATATAATACACAATATACACTTGTCAATCAAAAAAATAGAGCGTTTAATTAAAAACGCCCCATCTAAATGATTAAATCGCTTGGATAAAGTTACCAATATTAACTGCACCTAGAATTAGAATCATAATAAAAATATAAGTTCTAAATTTGTCAGTGTCTATTTTGTTGTAAATTTTTCTTCCGATATACATGGCTAAAGCAACGACTGGAACTGAAAAGGCGAAGTAAATAGCCACATCCCAATTCCAAAAGCCACTTAAAGCATGACCGGAAATAACAAATACGCTCGAGATCAAGAAATGAGATTGAACTGTTCCGAGAAACTGACGTGGCGTCCAATCACGGGCCGCAGCATAAAGTACCACTGGAATACCGTTCATATTGTAGGCACTCCCTAACATACCGCCTAGAAATCCGAATGGATAAGAGTAATTTGGATTTTCAAATTTTGCTTGTAAGTAATCTCGACGCGCGGGTGAGGCCGTGAGTGAATACATTGAATAAATCACTAAGACACTCCCTAAAATCAAGTTAATCACTGACTGTTCTGCAAAGCGAACTAGAATCAGTCCAACCGGAATCCCGATGATTGTTGCGAGTGTTAATTTCTTAATCACGACTGGATCTTTATCTTTCCAACCTCTTTGAATTGACATTAACGCAGTTGTCATCCCAGTCAGACCAATTAATGACACCGATACTGAAAATGGAATCGGTAGTAGCGCTAATAATGGCATACTTACAACTGAGTCCCCAAAACCAAAGGTTGCACGCATGAGTGAGCCTAAAAAGACCGCTCCAACAACCATTAAAATTAGAGTATAATCCATCAAATAACCTCTTTCACTTAAATTTCAACTCTTTGAGTGTAGCATAGACTAAAGGGGGCGTCTATTAAGGAAAGGGGCATTTAGACAACAAAAAGCCCGAACACCCCCCATGTTCGAGCCTTCTTAAATTAAGCTTCTAAATCTTCACCATTTGTTGCGATAACTTTTTTGTACCACTCAAATGAATCTTTTTTCGAACGGTCGAGAGTTCCGTTCCCTTCGTTATCACGGTCAACATAAATCATTCCGTAACGTTTTTTCATTTCACCGGTAGTAAATGAAACTAAGTCAATAATTCCCCAAGGAGTGTAACCCATTAATTCAACGCCATCATAATCGACTGCTTTGATTAACTCTTCGATATGGCCTTTTAAGTAGTTAATACGCTCTGGGTCATGGATGCTGTCGTCTTCTTCAACCGTGTCTATAGCTCCAAAACCATTTTCAACGATGAATAAAGGAACTTGATAACGATCCCACAAGCGATTTAATACATAACGTAAACCAACAGGGTCAATTGTCCAGCCCCAATCACTAGCTGATAAGTAAGGATTGTCAACTTGATAAGGAATCTTACCATGAACGTTTGCTTCCTCATCTTCACCTTGCCCGCTATTAATATCAACCGCATTCGACATGTAGTAACTGAACCCTAGATAATCAACGGTTCCATTAGCTAAAATATCTGCGTCACCGTCTTTCATTGGAATATTCAGGCCTTCACGTTCGAATTCTTTTAGAGCATAATTTGGATAGTAACCATTTACTTGAACATCTGGGAAGAAGTAACGTAGACGCATTGATTCTTCAGCAAGCATCACGTTTTTAGGGTCTGAATTGATTGGATAGATTGGAATATGAGAAACCATTGCGCCAATTTCAAAATCCGGATTAATTTCTTTACCAATCGCAACAGCTTTTGCACTTGCTAAAAGAACATTATGCGCAGTTGTATACATGACTTCTTTAGGATTCTCGCCTTCTTTAACTTGAACCCCGACGTTCGTCCATAAGAAGATTGGATTCGAATAATCCATCATGTTATTAATTTCATTGAAAGTCATCCAATATTTTACTTTATCTTTATAACGGTTAAATACAACTTCAGCGAATTTTACAAAGAAATCAATGACTTTACGGTTTCTAAATCCACCATATTCATGAGCCAAATGCAGCGGCATTTCAAAGTGAGTTAAGGTAATCACCGGTTCGATATCATGCTTTAATAACTCATCGAAAAGATCATCATAAAATTGTAGACCTTCTTCATTCGGTTCTGCTTCGTCACCTTTTGGAAAAATACGCGTCCAGTTAATTGACGTACGGAGCGCTTTTAAGCCCATCTCAGCGAATAACGCCACATCTTCTTTATAACGATGATAGAAATCAATCGCTTCGTGGTTTGGATAGTATTTACCGGCTTCAACGGTTTCTGTAATTTCACGCGGTTGTCCGTTCGCACCTGCGGTCATTATATCCGCAACGCTCGGCCCTTTACCACCTGCATTCCAGCCACCCTCTAATTGATGGGCAGCTACTGCCCCGCCCCATAAGAAATCTTTTGGTAATTTACTCATAAATATATCCTCCTCATTCTTTGTCAATCTTCATATTTTTAAAATATTGATCAGTACAGGTATAATTTTAATTATACCTGTACACTTTGTCAAGTTAAAGCTTCTATGATATATTAATGAGGACAAACAAACTAAGTAAAGGACTAATAACATGCTTAAATATGAATATACAGCAAAAGAAATAATTAAATATATAGAAGCTAATAATTTAAAGCAAGGTGATAAATTACCTAGCTTAGATGAATTAGTTTCCAAATTTGAAGTAAGTAAGAACACTGTCATTAAAGCCTTGGATGAGTTAGAAAGCCACGGATTAATTTATCAAGTAAGAGGGAGTGGTATTTTTGTTCGAGGACGTAGACATAAAGGCTATATTAACCTTATGGAGATTCAAGGTTTTGACAGCATGTTGCGCGAATTCGATATAACATCCACTGTCTTAGAGTTAAAAGAAGTCATCCCGTCTGAAACCGTTCAGGCACATCTACAAATCGACGCTAATCAACCAGTTTATTACTTGAAGCGACTCCGTTATATCGAGGGACGCATCTTTTGTATTGAAGAATCTTACTTTGATAAAAATATCGTCATGTATTTGAATGAACAAATCGCAAAAGATTCCGTCTTTAATTACTTAACGAACAATCTAAAACTGCAAATCAGTTTCTTAGACCATTACCTCAGAGTTGGTAAGTTAAACCAACAAAATGCCGTTTACTTAGAATTACAAGAAGGCGACCCAGGTATTCAAGTCGAATCGATCTTTTACTTGGCTAATGGTGTGCCATTTGATTATTCAAAAATCATCTACCATTATGAAGAGTCACAGTTCTTTATTCAAGGAAATAGCTACTCCAACTTAATGAACTAAAAAAGAGCAGGCATCTTAGAATCATTGATTCTAAGATGCCTGCTCTCGCTATATTTAATGTTCAGTCTTTCGGATTAACAAGTTAAAGATTAATTGTGTAATAAAAACGATAATTAAGATCAACACAGTTGCGACTAGGATAACGTCCATACGACTACGTTGGTAACCTCTCGCAATAGCCATCGTACCTAATCCACCCCCACCAACAGTTCCGGCCATCGCTGTTAAACCAATGACGTTAATAACGGTTGAGGCACTTACACGTAATAAAGCTGTTAACCCTTCGCGTAAATAAACACGCGTAATAATATCAAAACTTGATGATCCCATGGCTTCAGCAGCTTCAACTACCCCTGGATTAACCTCTAATAAGGCAATCTCAACTTGACGAGCAAAGAATGGAATCGTACTTACAATAATTGGAATTGTTGCAGCTGTTGGTCCAATCGTTGTTCCAACAATCGCTCTTGTTACATTTATTAATAAGGCCAGTAAAATAATAAATGGAATTGATCGGAAGATATTCACCAGTGAATCTAAGACCTTATAAACGACTTTATTCTCTAAAATCCCATTGAAACCAGTCACTGTCATAATAATACCCAGTATCAAACCGATTAAACCACCGATTCCAATAGATACGAGCATCATATAAACTGTTTCCCAAATGGCTTCCACAAATTCTTCTCTTAATTCCCAGGCATATGGAATGTGTGTTTCTAAAAATGTAACAATACCTGACGACACTTCTTTCGAACTACTTCCAATTGTTAAGACTAATTCGCTCATGTTATCCCTCCCTCTTCACGTATTCTTTTACTAAATCATTAAATCTTTGTGTGCTGACATCACTATTTTCAAGATGCTCAATCACTTTATCAACATTCTCTGATGTCCCTTCGACTGCGATTAACATATTCCCAATCGGTGTATTTTGTAAAATTTCCACATGTCCGTAAAGGATATTGACGTTTACATCAAATTCGCGTACTAAGTTACTTAAGATGGGTTTCGTTGTTTCATCTCCAACGTAACTCAAGCGAATAATCTCACCATTCTCATCAATGTTTTGAATCATTGGATGCGTGAGGACTAAACCGATTTCTTGGTCAAAATGCGTGGCTGTATTAATAAATTCTTTTGTTAATGATTTTTGAGGATTTGTGAACATATCAACGATTGAACCTTGTTCTAATACATGCCCGTCTTCCATAACAGCTACGCGATGACATAGGTCTTTGACTACAGACATCTCATGTGTAATAATCACGATGGTTAAACCTAATTGTTCGTTTAATTTGCGTAATAAATCTAGGATTGACGATGTTGTCTTGGGATCCAAAGCACTTGTTGCTTCATCACATAAAAGAACGTCTGGATCATTCGCTAAGGCACGCGCAATCGCGACACGTTGTTTTTGACCTCCAGATAATTGACTTGGATAATTATCTGTCTTCTCTTCTAAACCAACGAGATCTAATAACTCAGCCACTTTATGAGCGACCTCATCTTTACTTAAGCCACTTCCTTTTAACGGAAAAGCGACATTATCAAAAATTGTACGCGAATCCATTAAGTTAAAATGTTGGAAAATCATTCCAATCTTTTTACGCGCTCCACGTAATTCTTTCTTACTTAATTTTTGCATTTCTTGTCCATTTACCGTAACCGTTCCTTGTGTGGGTGGCTGTAGTAAGTTAATCGTACGTACTAAGGTACTTTTACCTGCCCCACTGTAGCCAACAATTCCGAATATTTCACCGCGATCAACTGTAATATTCACGTCTTTAACCGCCGTGACAACTTTGTCATCATTACTAAAAATAACATCGATATCTTTTAGTTCAATCAATTTTTTATCCTCCTATCTATACAAAAAAAGCACATTCATCTCTTTAAAAAAAGGACGAATGTGCATAAAAAGTTCGTGGTACCACCTTAATTCGCCAAACCATTACTAGCCTAGCCTCATACAGTACAAATCTCTAAGAAAATATTTATACTGCGACGATGTTAACGGTTGTTTCCGTTCATTCTTACTTATCTTCAGAATGACCGCTCCATGGCCATGTTCACAAGCTATCTCTTTACTCACTTTCACCATCTGCGAGCTCTCTTTGAAAGATGTCACTTCTTACTTACCATTTCATAGCGTTTAGTATTTTTTTATCTGTGTGTAAGCATATCTAAAAATGAGAATAATGTCAATGCACTTTATGTAATTCTCATAATCAAAAACAGCAAAAACTACAACACTTAAAACGCACACTATCACTTCAATCTTCCTAAATTTTAATAATTATGGTATTATGAGGTTGTTATTAAGATTAAAATCAGATGAGTTTATTCTATACAATGCAATACGTAGGAGGAATATATATGACAAAAAGAAATACAAAAGAAACGTTAAAATCTATTAAACCGAGTCCGATTCGTGCCTTTAATGATAAAATTTCAGGTATCGAAGGCTTAATTAAATTAACCTTAGGTGAACCAGATTTTCCAACACCTCGTTTCATTAAAGATGCAGCAATTCAATCTATCGATAAAAGTTTTAACGGATACAGCCATTCAAAAGGGTTAGCTGAATTACGTGAAACGATTAGCGGTTATTTAAAACGTAAGTACGACCTAGATTACCGTGCTGAAGATCAAATTATTGTAACCGTGGGTGCGACTGAAGCAATTTTCGTTTCACTATATGCATTACTAAACCCTGGTGATAAAGTTGTTGCCGCTGCGCCGAACTATGCGGTTTACAAAACTCAAGTAAACTTAACTGGTGGGGAATTTGTACCGGTAGACGTAACAGAAGATGACTTCATCTTAACGCCAGAACGCTTAGACAAAGTGTTGACTGAAGATAAAGACATTAAAGTCTTATTAATGAACCACCCATCAAACCCAACAGGACATACTTATACAGCTGAGCAAATCGAAGGCCTTGCTGAAGTCGTTAAAAAACATGATATTTGGGTGATTTCAGATGAAATCTATGCAGAGTTAACTTACAAAGGCAAACACGTCTCAGTAGCTAAATATCTTCCAGAACACACGATTTTAATCAATGGTGCATCTAAATCGCATTCTATGACTGGATGGCGTATGGGGATTGTTGCGGGGCCTGCAGATGTCTTAAAACAAATTTTTGTTATTCATCAAGGTGCAATCAATGCGCCAACAACGCAAGCACAATTTGCTGGACTTGCTGCTTACTCAGAAGAAGGAGACGCAGCCATTGAAGAAATGCGCTTAGAATACAAGATCCGTCGTGATTACTTATTGGGCCGATTCCGCGATATGGGCTTCGATGTCTCAACACCGAATGGTGCCTTCTATCTATTCATCAAGATTCCAGATTGGTTTGAAGGCGACGACATGGACTTCTGTCTTAAAGTTGCTCACGAAGCAAAAGTTGGTCTAGTGCCTGGTCAAGCATTCGGTGAAGCTGGTAAAAACTACTTCCGTCTAAGTTATGCTGCAAATCTAGAAAACCTAGAAACAGCCGTTGACCGTATTGAAGCTTTTGTTGAAGAAAATAAACTTAAATAAGTATAGTGATAATTATCAACACCTCCAAGTGATGCTTGGAGGTGTTCTTTGTATTGGTTAATCAGTGGTTAAGTAGAAGAATTATTATTTATTCTTCCGGTTAAACCGATTAAATGGAAGAATATTTTATTATTGTTCTGGTTAAAGTGATTAAATGGAACAATTCTCGCCTATTCTTCCAGTTACCACCCGAATCTTTAAAAATCTGCAAAGAAAAAACACACAGCGGACTGTGTGTTTTTATTGTTAATGAAAAACGGTTTGTTGCTTTGTGGCTCTAGAATTGCACTACACCTAAGAGTGTTGCAGCTATTAATGTAATGATACTTGCTGCCCACATAATTGGTAAGTTTGCTTTAATATGCTCACCAATGGTTGTACCAGCCAATGATACCCCAACGTAGTTGGCAGCAACTGTTGGACTGATGTAAGTACCATAAGTACCTGTAATTAAGAATGTAGCAGCAACTGTCGATGCTGAAATTCCGAATGGCTCTACAATTCCGATTACAATTGGAAGTAATGCGAAGTAGAACGCGTCTGTACCAAGAACCATCATTAATGGTACTGAGAATAATGCTAAGAACCAGTGTGTGTGTGGTGCGATAAATTCTGGTAATGCGTTAATAATTGTTGTAGCCATTGCTTCAACCATTCCAGAACCTTCGATAACACCAATAAAGATACCTACGGCGAATAATGTCATCGTCATAACGATAGCGTTATTACCATATTCTTGGATCTTCTTACCTTGTTCTTTCACTGATCTAAAGTTACCTAAGATTGCGAATGCGTATGCAACCATGAAGATAAAGTGCATTGGTAAACCAGTATCGATAAATAATAGAGCTAACATAATTAATGTTACAACTAAGTTATAGATGTAAAGACCTTTGCTTGTTTTTGGTTCTGCGTCAGCAGTATCTGCTAAGTCAGCAATATTAATGTTTCCATCAACACCTGAACCTTCACGTTTACGACGTGAGTTAATCACAGCATTCACGATTGCTAATAAGAACATTACAATTACAGCTGGGAAGATGAATGAATAAAGTTCAGAAACCTCTACCCCTGCTACAGAAGCTGCACGAATTGTTGGTCCACCCCAAGGGATAATATTCATCGCTGACATTAGTCCAACAACTGTTCCTAAGAATACTACTGGACGAACGCCTAACTTATCCATAATTGGTTTAAATGCTGGAATTACGATTAAGTAAGTTGAAGCACCACTACCATCTAAGTGAGATGCAACAGCAACTAGTAAAATAGCGATAAAGATCGCAGTAATTTTGTTACCAACTTTACTAATTACAAAGTCCACTAACGGGTCGAATAATCCCTGTTCTGACATTAATGTAAAGAACGAGATCGAGAATAAGAACAGCACTGCTGTATTTAAGATAGATGCTAACCCATCGTTAACATATAAACTTATATCCGCAATACTTGCTCCAGAAACTACTACTGCGATCAGTGGTAAAATGATGAAAGCCATCGGTGGAGACATTTTCTCTCCGATTAAGACAAACATCAATATGATTATGAGTATAAAACCTATTATTGCTAAATTCATTTTTTCCTCCTATATATATATTATTTTGTGAAACTTCCCCCAAACACTCATTAAGAAACCGTTTACAGTTACATTCTAATATAGTAATCCTATTAAAACAATATGCGCACTGTCTTTTAACTGTTCTTTACATGTGTATTTCTTCACATAAAACCCAATAGACAATCACTTATCCTAAAAGGATATTTGCGATTGCTTCTTGTGATTCTTCAATTGAGTGTTTGCGAGAACGAGCACATTCTTTAGCTGGACGGTCGCAAATATAACATTGACGCTTTCCTACTCCAACCTCTTCACGCTTCAAACTGCTTAATTTTCCGTCTTCTAATTTAACAACATCTAAATCAAAGACACGGCCTTTTGAATGCGTTTCTTCAAGTGCCACCATTCTTTTTTTCAATTCAATACTATCAATATCCACAAAGAAATATGCTTCTGGCCCAGTTGGCAAGTTCAAATCTTCTGAAAACTGAACCGTCACATCGTCTAACTTTGCTTTTATTTCCGTCAGCATTTCTTCAAAGACACCCACTAGATAAAGAGATGTTTTAATATTACCTGGTATATTCAAAGTGACAGATAATAATGAACCCGGAGAATGTTGATTAATAATCTGGGTCTGTCTGAATGCACGTTTTTCACGCGCATCCAGCATCTCCATTAAACTCACTTCCGGGCCATTAAATACTTCATCCTTATACATTGCGAACAACGTCGATCATCGTACCATCACGGTATTGAATTAAAGCAACGTCTTTCTCTCCATATTCAATTGGTTGAGGTGTTCCTACTATTGCGTAAGCTTTCTCTTTTAATTCTTCAATTGTAAATTGTGGAATATCAACGTTCTTGAAATGTTCTACTAAATCTTGACGTTGTGGATTAATGGCAATACCAATTTCAGTAACAACTACGTCAACACTTGATCCTGGTGTAATGACTGTGTTAACTTGCTCAACAACAGTCGGTATTCTTCCTCGAACTAACGGTGAGATAACTAATGACATCTTACTTGCTGATGCTGTATCTGGGTGACCACCAATGGCTCCACGAATTACTCCGTCTGATCCAGTAACAACGTTAACATTGAATTCTGTATCGATTTCAAGTGCCGATAAAATACATACATCCAACTGGTTGATCGCAGCCCCTTTAAATAATGGGGAAGCGTAGAAAATCGCGTCAATTTCCGTATGCTCAGGATTACGTCCTAATGATTCTCCTGATGGTGCATCGAAGTCTTGAACATCAATTAATTTATCTACTAAACCTTCTTCATGTAGCTCCACCATTGCATTTGTAATACCACCTAAAGCAAAGCTAGCAGTGATATTTTCTTTAATCATATCTTCACGTAAGTAACGAGATACAGCTAATGATGCACCACCTGTACCTGTTTGGAATGAGAATTCATCTTTAAAGTATGGTGAGTTCGTAATCACTTGGTTAGCGTATTTTGCGATAACTAATTCTTTAGGGTTTTGCGTGAATCGAGTTGCCCCCTTAGCAATCCCTGAAGGATTTCCGATAGCATCAACTTCAACAACATAGTCAACATCTGTTTGAGGAATGCTAATTGGTGTATTTGGATAAGGCATTAATGAGTCTGTAATGGCTACAACGTTGTCTGCATATCTTGCATCCACTTTCGCGTAACCTAATGAGCCACAAATTGCTTTACCTTTAGTACCATTTATATTTCCATAGGCATCTGAACTTGGCGCACCTATGAAGGCAACATCAATTTTGATTTCGCCTGATGCAATTGCTTGTGCACGTCCACCATGAGAACGTAGTACAACTGGGTTTTTCATAATTCCGTCTGAAACTGCTGCTCCGACTTTATCACGTAAACCGCTTGATGTAATGTTTGTGACTACACCATTTTTAATGTGTTCGATTAATGGCTCATGAACGTTAGCAATTGAACTTGGTGCAATCGTTAAATCTTTAATTCCCATTGCTCCAATCTCATCCATGACCATGTTTAATACATAGTCACCTTCACGGAAGTGGTGGTGGAAAGAAATTGTCATACCGTCTTTAAGTCCTGTTTTTTCAATCGCTTCACGTAAGCTACCTACTAATTTGTCATCACCTAGTTTAATAGGATTGATTTTACGGATAGTCTCTTCATATTGTGTGCTGTATTTAGATTCTTCTCCATAAGCACCGTATTGATCAACAATATGTTGTGGAATATCGCGACCGACTGTATTCTTAACCATAATTATAGTTCCTCCTCTGTAATGATATTCGCTGCTTTAGCTAAAGCAATCACACGCTCAGCACGTTCAACGATTGGCTTATCAACCATTTTTCCGTTAACAGAGATAACCCCTGAACCTTTTTCTTCAGCTTCTTGAATTGCCCAAATAATTTCTTTTGCATTGTCAATTTCTTTTTGTGTTGGTGCGTATTCATCATGAACAATTGGAATTTGACGAGGGTTGATAATTGATTTTCCATCGAAACCTAATTGTTTAATACGTTGTACTTCATTTCTGAAGCCTTCTTCGTTATCTACGTCTGAATAAACAGTATCTAAAGCTGCAATACCTGCATCTCTCGCTGCATGTAGAATGAAGCTACGTGCGAAGAATAATTCTTCTCCAGTGGCACTTCTTTCAGTCTTCATGTTTGTCACGTAGTCTTCTGCTCCTAGAGCGATACCGATTAAGCGGTCTGACGCGTGAGCAATCTCACGTACATTTAAAATACCTGTAGCTGATTCGATCGCAGCCATAATATTTGTTGTACCCACTTCGATGCCGTTTTCTCTCTCAACTCGTTCGATAACAGCTTCGACGTCTTTGATTTCTTGTGCATTTTCAGTTTTTGGTAAACGAATCACGTTCACGCCACCTAATACTGATGCTTCGATATCCTGATCTCCACCAGCTTTTAAATCGTTAATACGAACAACCGTTTCAACGTTACTATAGTCGATATTTTTTAATGCATTATGTACTAACATACGTGCAGTATCTTTCTCGTTCAATGATACTGCATCTTCTAAATCAAACATTACTGCATCTGAGCCGTATAGAGGCGCATCTCTAAGCATTGCTGCGTTAGCACCAGGCACAAACATCATCGTTCTTCTTAAACGCTCCATGTTGCAATCTCCTTCCAGTTAAATGTAGTTTCATCAGCAGCGCGATAAACAGCTGCAATTGTTCTTGCTTGAACGGTACAATCTAATGCACCTTGGTCAACAGCAGTTACTTTTGCGTTTTCCACTCCAAGTTTTTCTAAAGTTTCTTTGATGACTTTACGGATTTGTGCTCCGAATTGTTTCTCTACACTACTTTCTAGTTCAATCACGATACCATTATCTGATTGGGCCACAGTGACCATAATGTCAGATGACTCTACCGTCCCTGCGACACCATTTTGTTTAATTTCCATCTTTTTCACCTCAAATTTATTTTTTGTTTTGAATATAGTCGTACGTTGTACTTGGAACTAAGTTTTTAATGCTTTCTGGATGACCTTCCGAAAGTGCTTGACGTACTTTCGTTGCACTAATCACTTCACCTTCTACTTCTAATCTTGGAATAATTTCTAATTCCAAATCATCTTGAAAAACTTCGCTCATACTTTCGTTATAAATCTCTGTTACGCGTGAATAGGGCTCTTTACCGACGAGGCGGTGTCTGATATTAAGAATCGGAGCCACTCTTTCTTTAAATAACGTAGCATCAACCGTTGCTTGAATTCGTGCGACACTTTCTTGAGCACGATCTCGCAAGAAGTACGATGGGAATGTTGCCGAAGAGACCATATAATCATTCGTTGGTAAGACAATGATATTTGTCATGTCAGCGGTTGCACGTTTTACCAACATCATCCGCTCCTCATCATTAAATTCAGAACGATCTTCAGACAGAACGAATACATACACGTAATCACTTCGTTTGGCTGTTTCTTCAATTAAGTGAAGGTGTCCTTTAGTAATCGGGTTGGCGTTCATAACGACTGCGCCATTGTTTCCTTCTTTTTTATGATTACTTAACATAGATAAGTAATCTTCAAAATTAGGATGACCAAATTCCATGAAGGTAACATTCGACGTCTCTACAATCTTATTAAAGCCTAGTGATTTAAAGTAAACACTATTCTTTGGACATGTATAGACGAAATAATGATTTGAGCCATTACTTCTTAGTTGATCCATTAGATGGACAACAATATCCGTCAGAAAGTTTTCTGATTGATAGTCTGAATGAACGGCTACACATTTAATAACGTTGCCAGCATATGAACCAGTAGCAACGAGATCATCACCTTTATAAATACCGACTGTATAATCGGTCTGTTCCTGAGTGCTTAAGTTGGAAGTTTCTAATAAATCTTCCCAATCTTTGCGTGCACTTTGGCTTCGATGAATCCATAAACGTTTCGTTGTATACACTATCATCTTCCTTTTTTATTGACTAAAAGTTCTATTGCCTGCCCCAAACCAATATTGTATGAAGAAAATCATTTATTTCTTCATTCCACTATTTATTATATATTAATTTTATTAATCGTGTTGTTTTTCCCCTGTATTTTATAATTCTAATCCTTATGCTGCCTAACATGTTAACGTTATCAGTCGATTAGAATGTTATTATGATGTAAATATTATGACAGAATCACCTATAGTATTGTTGGATTAAATTTACTTCTTCTATATAAAGCCGTTTTAATCAGCAATCTATTTAAGGTCTTTTAGAGTTATATTTAATCCTGTTTTTATTTTATGCAAAAATTTATACGCAAAAAAACACCATTAGAACAGTATTTTCCCAAAAAAGAATTTCATTCCAAGGTGTTTTCGCTTACAATAAAGATAAATATAACTTATGAGAAAGGTTGATATATATATGGTTGAAGTACGTATTAATGAAACCGTCTTGAGAGATGCGCATCAAAGTTTGATGGCAACGCGCATGTCGACAGAAGATATGCTTCCAATTATTGAGAAAATGGACTCGGCGGGATATTACGCACTTGAATGTTGGGGGGGTGCAACTTATGACTCAGCGATTCGTTTCTTAGATGAGAATCCATGGGAACGACTACGCGAAATTCGTAAACGTACGCCGAATACGAAATTGATGATGTTACTTAGAGGTCAAAACTTAATCGGCTACCGTCACTATGCTGATGATGTTGTTGATAAGTTTATTCAAAAGGCTGTTGAGAACGGCATTGATATCTTCCGAATCTTCGATGCGTTAAACGATTCACGTAATGTTCGCGCTTCACTTGAAGCAGTTAAGAAATACGGTGCACATGCACAATTAGCAATTGCATATACAACAAGTGATGTTCATACCGTTGAGTATTACACAAAACTAGCAAAAGAATACAACGATATGGGTGCTGACTCAATCTGTATTAAAGACATGGCTGGTATCTTAACTCCGGCTGTTACTCGTGAATTAATTCCAGCGATTAAAGCTGTGATTGATGTGCCATTAAACTTACACACGCACGCAACAAGTGGTGTGTCACAAATGACTTACTTAGCTGCTGTTGAGAATGGCGTTGATATTATTGATACAGCGATTTCTCCATTAGCTGAAGGAACAAGTCAACCACCTACTGAATCAATGGCATTAACATTAGAAGAATTAAATATTAATACACACTTAAACATTGATACTTTAGAAGAAATTGCGGACTACTTTAAAGGCATTCGTGATAAATATTTAGCAGACGGAACATTAGACAGTAAAATGATGTTCGCTGATCCTAAAGCTTTAATTTACCAAGTTCCTGGTGGTATGTTATCGAACTTAAACTCACAACTCCGCCAAGCAGGTGCTTTAGATAAATACGATGCTGTACTTAACGAAGTTCCTTCTGTTCGTGAGGACATGGGCTTCCCACCACTTGTAACACCCTTGAGTCAAATGGTTGGAACACAAGCGGTATTCAACGTCTTAGCTGGAGAACGCTACAAGATGGTGCCTAACGAAATTAAGGACTACTTAAAAGGCTTATATGGTAAATCTCCTGCACCAGTGGATGAGGAATTCCGTCGCTCAATTATCGGTGACGCAGAAGTCATCGAAACGCGTCCAGCAGATCGTTTAGATCCAGAGTTCGAAAAACTTAAAGCTGAATTAGGCGACCTAGGTAAAAATGATGAAGACGTATTAACTTATACTTTATTCCCACAAGTGGGTCAGCAATACCTAGAAAGAAAATATCAACCTAAACCAGTAGCTGGAGAAACAATTAAGATTCAAGCACGCTACGGTCAATAAAGAGTCGATGAACGAAGGAGGAATTTAATTAGATGGAATCAATCAGTATTATGGACGGTTTGATGTTAACTATCGTTTCCATGCTTACAGTATTTTCAGTACTACTAGTTCTTTGGGGACTAACAGAAATGATTGCAAAGTTTGTTAACGGAAGTGATAAAGCCGAACCTGCACCTGCAGCAGCTAAACCAGCACCTGCAGTAAACACAAACAACTTAGCACCAAACAAAAAGCATCAACAAGTTGCTGAATTAGTCGCTTTAGCATTAGCGTCTGAAGATGAGCCAAACAAAAAGTTAGAAATCCAAGAATCAAAACGAATTAAATAATCGGAGGATATAAATCATGAAAAAATACGAAATCGAAATTAATAATGAAGTATACCGCGTATCGGTAAAAGAATTACCTGCTGATGCAGATATGTCAACGGGTCAAACAGCTGCTCCTGCTACTCAAGAAACACAAAGTGCTCCAGCACCTGCTGCAGCATCAGGCGGAACAGAAATTAACGCACCAATGTCTGGAACTATCTTAAAAGTTGCTGTCACACCAGGTCAATCAGTTGCTCAAGGGGATACATTAATCGTCTTAGAAGCTATGAAGATGGAGAACGAAATTGTTGCTCCTGCTGATGGTGTTGTTGGTTCAATTAGTGTCAGTCAAGGTGACAGTGTACAATCTGATCAATTACTACTGACTATATAGGAGGTATTCGTTTACATGTTAGACACAATCAATGAACTTATACAAACTTCCGGGTTTTTAAGTATAACTATACAGGAAATTATCGTCATTATGTTGGCTTTGGTTTTAATCTTTTTAGCCGTTTCTAAAAACTATGAACCATATTTATTAATTCCAATTGGATTCGGTATGTTACTAGCTAACTTACCTCTGACGGGATTAATGGATCCTGCTACTGCAACAGAGAATGGTGGATTGCTTCATTACTTATATCAAGGGGTCGGGCTCGGAATATTCCCACCACTGATCTTCCTCTGTTTAGGAGCATCTACTGACTTTGGTCCGCTTATTGCGAATCCAAAAACATTATTATTAGGTGGAGCTGCTCAATTCGGTATCTTCGCTGCATTCTTCGGTGCATTAGCCTTAGGTATGACGCCAAGTGAATCTGCTGCGATTGGTATTATTGGGGGAGCAGATGGCCCAACAGCTATCTATATTTCTTCTCAATTAGCTGAGCATATCTTGCCAACAATTGCGATTGCTGCTTACTCATACATGGCGCTTGTTCCAATTATTCAACCGCCAATTATGCGTGCGTTAACAACTGAAAAAGAAAGAACAACTGTTATGACGCAAGCACGTCCAGTATCACAAAAGGAAAAAATCATTTTCCCAATCGTTGTTACTTTATTCGTGAGTTTACTAATTCCTTCAGCAGCATCATTAGTTGGGATGTTAATGTTAGGAAACTTAATTCGTGAAAGTAAAGTTGTACCGTTAATCACAACAACTTTAGAGAATTCAATGATGTATATCGTTACAATTCTTTTAGGTATTTCAGTAGGTGCTTCAGCAGATGCCGCTACATTACTATCATTTGATACAATCAAAATTATTTTCTTAGGTCTATTCGCCTTTGCTATTGGTACGACAAGTGGTGTCCTTATGGGTAAACTTATGTACAAACTAACAAATGGTAAAGTGAATCCCTTAATTGGTTCTGCAGGTGTTTCTGCTGTACCGATGGCTGCACGTGTTGCACAGTCTGAAGGGATTAAAGCAAACCCTAATAACTACTTATTAATGCACGCAATGGGACCAAACGTAGCTGGAGTTATCGGATCAGCTGTTGCAGCTGGTATCTTACTAAGCTTCTTTGGATAATCAATGTAACAAATGTGTTTATAACGAAGGTATACTTTTAACAAAGTGCACCTTCGTTTTTTTAGTATTTTGTATTTATGTATGTTGAATTGAAGCTATTACCATAGCTTATTGAATTTCAACTCAAATAAGTATACAATTCAAGTGCATTGTTTAATGACACATTTTGTCCTTTGAAAAGAGTAATATATAATTTAGGAGGTATACAATGGATTCTACAGTTGAAGCCGTTAAGGCAAATTTAGATATCAATTCCAATCAAACGTTAAAAGTTTCTGTCTATCATGCATTTAAGCGTACCATTATCTTAGGTGAAATTCCCGCAGGTGAGCGTATTAATGAATCCGTTTTCTCAGAAGAAATGAACATTAGTCGAACTCCTATTCGCTATGCGCTCGAACAACTCTTAAAAGAAGAACTGGTTGAGCATGTTCCGGGTATCGGGATGATTGTTAGAGGGATTAGTATTAAAGATGCATATGAAATTTATGATATTCGTAAAGCACTCGACACACTTGCCTTTACGAAAGCTATGCACCTGATGACCGAGGAGGATTTCGATGAACTTGAGCGCCATTTACAAAGCGGGGATAGCATTCAGACAAAAGAATCTGATGACCGAATTGATAACCTAATTAATAATTTCTCTGGGTTTAATGCTTATGTTTATGAAAAGTCACAGATGCGTCGTCTACTGAAAATTATTGATGAGCTGCAAGCCTATCTCGTTTACTTTAGAGAATTATCCATTCGTTCAGAAGTTCGCAGTAAAATTGCACTAGAAGAGCACTTCTTAATCTTAAGAGGGATGCGAAAGAAAGATGTTGAAACAATGACCATGCTTATTCATGAGCATCTCGATCATTCATTGAAGTTTATTATTGAAGATATGGAGAATCGTAATATTGGATAATGTACACTCAATCCATCATCGCATTCCCCGTCTCGCAACGAAAGCTTTGATGTATGAGGTTTCTTTATCACCTAAACCAGGTTTAGTGGATCGTTTCAATAATGGTTCGCATCGAGATATGAACTATTACACGTTTATTGATAGCGTAATGTCTTTTGAACCTTTCTTTAAGCAGTATTATGACTTAGGGAGAAGTTTGCATCAAACAGAAGATTTAAGTGAATTATTTAACGGCTCAAGACGTATTGGGATTAATGCGGAAATCGCTATGTTTGAAGCAACGCATGGTATTAATACTCATAAAGGTGCTAACTTTTCATTCGCCCTTTTACTTGTAGCTGTAGGTTATATTATTGAGCGTAAGCAGTTATCGACTTGGTCAGCTTCTCATACAACCGAAGCGTTTCAATTGATTCGTTTAATGACCAAAGATATCTTACTGAAAGATTTTGATGATGTGCATACAAGAGAAAAACTATCTCATGGCGAGAGATTGTATATTGAACATGGCATTACGGGGATTCGTGGCGAAGCAGTTAGTGGCTACCCTATCTTACAAGATGTGTTGATGCCCTATTTACGTAGTTTAGATGATCCAATACTAGAACATAATTTATTAAAAGCATTGCTACTCATCATGGGACACATTGAAGACGGCAATATTATTCACCGGGGTGGGTTCGAAGCTTGGGAAACCATTAAGATGGAAGCACTTACTTTATTTAATGATCCTAATGAGCCGAGCGAATTTCTAGAAGCGCTGCACGAATATGACCAAGTGATGATTGAACGACATCTGAGTCCTGGTGGAGCGGCGGATGCTTTAGCTTTAGGTATCTTCTTGTCTCTATTAGAACAAGCAGATTTTTAATACAGCGCCCTTCTTCCTTAGTGAGCTATATTTTCTAACAAAAATACAGTATAATGAAGATATAATTGGAAACAATTAAATAAAGGATAACAGAGTAAAAAATAAGCGTGAAGTGTTCTTAGATGGGATGTTGCTAAGAAACGAAACTTGGTTCACTGAACTAGGTGCGATTTATTTTTGCATTCGCTGCATATCACTGTGTGGCTCTCTGTGAAAGAGGAGAGTATTTATATGAACAAGAAGGTAGACGTCGAGCAGAACATTAGACCAAGGAAAGTTACAACGTCGCAGTTAACTTTAATGGCGGTTATGATCGCCGCAAGGATTGTCTTAAGTTTCATTCCGTCTTTAAATTTCGGTAACTTAGCTGAAATCGGCCTTGGCTTTGTCGGTACAGCTTTTAGTGGGATTTTATTTGGTCCCTTTTTCGCTTTGCTCGTTTCAACAGTGACAGACTTAATCACTTTTTTCATTAGTGGGAGTGGGTTCTTTTTCCCTGGCTTCACGTTAAGTGCCGCTTTAGGTGGATGGATTTACGGCTGGGTTCTATGGCGTAAGCCAATCAGTTGGAAACGTGTGTTTGTTGCGGTTTTACTCGTGACATTAATTATCAATTTAGGTTTGAATTCCGTGTGGATTCGCATGATGTATGGCCGAGCATGGGCTGCTTTCATGCCAATGAGAATTGTTAAAAATCTTATCTCATTACCAATTAACACGATTATATTAACGTTCCTATTCAAGTCACCAACCATCGAAAAACTCATTAGAAAATATCAATTTTAAAAACATTCAATAAAAACCCTCTGTCTAGCGTGCGAGCCCAGTGATTACTGGCACGTTGGACAGAGATTTTTTGTTTTTTTACATAAAAATCCTTTATAATATAGGGAACAAGTAATCAGGAAAGGTGATAGTATGGTTAAAAAAATTGCAATTATTGGTGGGGGTATTGTCGGTTCAACGGCGGCTTACTATTTAGCGCGGTCTGGTCACACAGTCACAGTCTTTGACCACGGAGTTGGCCAAGCTACGCGCGCTTCTGCAGGTATTATCTGCCCTTGGTTCTCTTTACGTCGGAATAAGCCTTGGTACTTTCTAGTATCTAAAGGGGCTGAGTTTTATCATCAGTTTATGCAAGATTTGAAAGATGATGGTTATAATACAGACGCTATCTATCAAATCGATGGTGCGATCATGATTCGAAATACAGATAAACGCGTTCAAAAAGACCTTGATCAAGCAGAAGCGAAACAAGAAGCTTCACCTTCAATTGGAGAAGTTAAGAAACTTTCAACAGAAGATATCTCGGATTATTTACCTTCAATTGAATCGGATCATCCAGCGACGTGGGTTGAAGGTGGGGGTCGCGTTCATGGTGATGCCCTTATTGATACACTTCACCAAGCAATTCAAGACTTAGGTGGGAAAATCATTCGTGAAAAAGCCCAACTTAAGAAAGAAAGTGGGGATATCTACATTTCTACCCCTTCGGTGGCTAAGCATAATTTTGACCGCTTACTTCTTTCTCCTGGTCCTGGTTTAACAAACATATTAGAACCTCTAGGATACAAGGTTGATATTCGCGCTCAAAAGGGTCAACTCTTTGTGCTTAAAAATACTGACTGGATTGACCAGCATTGGCCAGTGATCATGCCTCCAGGACAAAGTGATATCATCCCATTCAATAATGGTGAAATTATCATTGGTGCAACACACGAAGATGACCAAGGCGACAACTTAGATGTTGATGAAGCTGTGCTACATGAATTACGAGATGAAGCTAGAAAATGGATGCCAAGTGTTGATGACCATGACATCGTTGAATCTAAAGTAGGAACACGGGCGCATACGTCAGATTTCTCAGTGCTTGTTGGTGTAGTACCAGACTTAGACAATGTCTGGGCAGTCAGTGGCTTAGGATCATCTGGTCTAACAAGTGGGCCATTCTTAGGCTATCAGTGGGCAAAACTCGTTGAAACTGATGCTTGGGACATTGATAAAGAGGCTTTTCCGATTGAAAAATACATTCAAGCAAATGACGCTCAATAGTCAGCTCACCCTGCCAAGATAAGTAATTCTTATAATCACATGATTAGAGTTTTAATTGAAAACGTGGTATATTTGAATTAGCAATTTATTTTATTATTATCCTTGAGGAGGATGTTCTTATGTGGAAAGAGTTTAAAGGCTTTATTGCGAACGACAGCATTATCACTATGGCAACCGGTATTATTATGGGTTCTGCATTTACTGCAATTGTTAATTCATTAGTTAACGATATTTTCATGCCGATTATTGTGGCAGTCACAGGTCAAGCAGATGTATCCGGTGTTGCTATTTCAATTGGTAACACTGAATTAGCTGTTGGGTTATTCTTACAAGCTATTATTAACTTTATCTTAGTGGCTTTATTCTTATACTTAACACTTAAAGCGTTAGAGAAAGTACAAAATAAAAAAATCGTTGCTCCAGACGAAGAACCTGCTGGACCAACTGAAACTGAATTATTAGAAGAAATTTTAGGAGAATTACGTAAAAAATAATTCTTTAGACATTAAAACTCACCTGAATAATTCATAGTTTTACTAATAGTCTTTCCTAACATTGATTTAATAGTCTTTAAAGTAATCTGCTTCATCACCCATTAGGTGATGAAAAAAGACCCCCTTTCTGATATGGTTAATTCACCA